>CAYTKX010000064.1:0-4903 GCA_964438495.1 uncultured Staphylococcaceae bacterium | reverse complement strand
TGTTAACTGGAGTTTTAATACGCATCATTTGTAATTTATAACGAATTAAAGATGCAGCAAGCGGTGGAGCGTAAATAATTGGAATATGGACAACTTGAATTAAGAATGGAATTGAACCAATATGGTCTTCATGGCCATGAGTTATAAAAAGTGCCTTAATTTTCCGGGCATTATCACGTAAATATGTAAAATCAGGAATTACATAATCAATGCCTGGTAAATCTTGTTCAGGAAAAAGGACCCCTGCATCAAAGATGAGTAAGGTTTTGTCGTTTTCGACGACGTACATGTTTTTACCAACTTCTCCTAAACCACCCAAGGCATAAATAGAAACCGGCATTTGAAATTTTGAATTGGATGTCATAACTTTCTCCTAAATTATAAATTATTTACTTTAACTTTCTTCCATTATGCCAAAACATAAGGCTAAAGTAAATGTAAATCGCTAACAATCTTAGATTACAACTGCATCGGGGAATTTAGAACGGTTTAAAGGATCAATGCGATCATAGAAGAGAATACCGTTTAAATGGTCAATCTCATGCTGTAATACAATTGCTTCATACCCAGTTGCAGTTATTTCAATTGGACTTTTATTTAATATATCGTAAGCTTTAACTTTTATTTTATGGTGACGGTAAACGTTACCAGGATAATTTTCATCAACAGATAGACAAGCTTCCCCACCCCGTAAGTAAGCGCGGCGAACAGAAGAAGAGATGATTACGGGATTTGCGAGCACGAATGTAAAGTTGTTTTCTGGTTTTTTATCATCGGGAATATGGACGATGATTATTTGCTTGCTCACCCCAACTTGCGGCGCTGCTAAACCAACTCCCGACCGTAAGCCATATTTTTTACTAAGAACTGGGTCTTGGCTTTCTTCAATATGTAAAAGCATAGCGTGCGCTAATTCTTCGTCTTCCTTTGAAAGCGGAATTACTACTTTAGTAGCCCGTTCACGTAATACTTTTTCACCATCTTTAAATATCTTTAACATAATCTTTTTGTCTCTCCTTATTCTATCACAACTTTTTACGATAATCGCATTTTTACTATGTAAAGAGCGAACTTTTTGTATAATACTTTTATGAGTAAAAAGATTTATGAGTTAGCCTTTGCTTTACATAGTGCCCTCGAAGGGCATGAAGACGTTCTTTTACTAAAGGAATTAGAAAGTAAAGTAAATGAGGATGAAGAAGTAAAATCACTGCACGCTGTTTGCAATAATCTTCAAGATAAAATCAATAACTTACTAGAATATTACGATATTGAACATTACGAAGTAAGGTCTTTGCGGCAAGAGTTATTCGCACAAAAATATTTATTAGATAGTAATCCCTTAGTCATCCAATATAATAAGCAATATAAAAAGGTAAGCGAACTTTATAGTTATGTCTCAATGAAAATCTTTGATGATTTTTGTAAACCACGGGGGTGCTCATGCCAATAAAAGGACGCGTTATTGCTGGTAAGTATAAATCACGACAGCTTTTAACTCTTTTTGATAGCCATACCCGGGCCACTAAAGATCGCGTGAAAGAAGCAATGTTTTCTGCGTTAGCGGGCGAGGTTAAAAACGCAACCGTGCTTGATCTTTTTGCTGGGACCGGTGCCTTAGGTATTGAAGCGTTATCACGTGGGGCTACGAAGGCAATATTTTGTGAAAATAGTTTGAAAACCTTGCAAATCCTTACTAAAAACCTTGAAATAGTTGAAGAAGAGGTTCATTTACTTAAAGGTGATTATGAAAATAAAATTAGTGAAATCACCAAAAACTCGATTGATATTGTGTTTATTGATCCCCCGTATGATTATGATATTTTAGCTATTATTGCCAAAATTATTGAGAGTAATATTTTGCAAAAAGAATACATTATGGTGCTTGAAACCGATAAAGAAGTTAATCTTTCCTTAAATAATGTTAAAATTAGAAAGTATAAATATGGATTAACCCATTTAACAATACTAAGAGGTGAAAAATGAATGTTTTAGCAATTTATCCCGGTAGTTTTGACCCAATTACAAATGGTCATATCGATATTGTCAAAAGAGCGCTCCGTGTTTTTGATCGTATTATTATTTTAGTCGCTGTTAACCCAGCCAAGAAGTATTATTTTACGACGGAAGAACGGGTAGCAATGATTAAAGACTCTTTAAAAGATTATCCCCAAGTAAGTGTTGAAGCAACAAGTGGTTTAACAATTCACTATGCGCAAAAAGTTGGCGCTAAAGCAATGATAAGAGGCTTACGCGCGGCAACCGACTTTGAATATGAATTTCAAATGAATAGTGCGAATGTATTTATAGATAAGCAAATAGAATCAATCTTTTTCATGGCAAAACATGAATTTATGTTTATTTCTAGTAGCACCATTAAAGAAATGTTTGCTGGTGGAATTGATGTTTCGCGACTCGTTCCCGAGCCCGTTAATAAAATGTTTGCCAAGAAACGTTAATTATTTAGTCTAATAAAAGATATATTGCGTCCTGTTTGTTTTCCGGCTTCATAGTGATAGAAGCGGTCATTATTTTCAAAGGTGCAAATATTTGAAAAGGTGATGTTTTCAAAAGGAACACCAGCTTCCCGTAGTTGTAAAATATTTAAAAGTGGTAAATCAAGGAAATATTGCGGTAAGGTTGCTTTCACCGCTTTTTGAATGGGGTTACCTAACGCCGCTAATTCTTCCGCCCGCTTTTTCGTGATAACACGATGTGAAAAGGATAGGCTTGGTCCAATGTTTACGAATATTTCTTCGGGTTTAACACCTTCATCTTTGATAAGTTTTTGCACGAAGAGTCCCGTAATATTATCGACACTTCCTTTTTCACCAGCGTGAATAATGCCAACGATTTCATGGTTTGGAACATAAACGAAAAGGGGAACACAATTAGCGTGATATATCGCTAAGGATACACCTTTTTCTTTAGTGTATAAAGCATCAGCTTTTAACCCGTCTTCAAAGGCGTGATAGCCCCGCCCTACATCATCTTTTGTCACCTTTAATGTGATTTTAGAGTGGTTTTGCGCGACAAAAACGGTATTTGTTTCTAATAAGTTAATATCTTCACGTTTGAAGAAGTGATCGCGATTTTTAGCAACGGTCGCTTTATCATCCCCTACATGAAACGCTAGGTTTAATGAGGCAAAGTCACCTTTTGAAAAGCCACCATCACGTGAAGTCGTAACTGCTAAGATATTTTTAAATTGTTCCCATTTATACATAATATTCCCTCCCCTCTACATTATACCTAAAAGTTTGGAAAATTTGCTTATGACCCTTAAAAATTACTAAGTAATATGTTATACTTATTTTATTATGGACAGAAAAAATCTTTATGATTATTTAGTGAAAATTCAAGCGATTACAAAGATTGGTTTACTATATTCAAAAGACCCTTATGCATTACGTAATTATGAAGAATTACAAGAACTTACTTTACAAATGCTTGAAGAACTCCAAGACGTTTCGTTAGAGCGTAATAATTACTTCGAACGAGATGTTTATCCAACCCCAAACATTAGTATTCGTACGATTGTTTTTAATGATAAAGATGAATTTTTAATGGTGAAAGAAGTCGTTGATGATAAATATAGCTTTCCTGGGGGGTGGGTCGATGTTTATGATACGCCAAGTGCGGCAGCAATACGTGAAGTAAAAGAAGAAGCCGGAGCCGAAATTAAACTAACTGGTCTTGTTGCGGTCTTAAGTCGTAATCCTTTTAAAGGAGTGGTCGGTACCCCAAACTTTGTCGTTGTATTTAAAGGGGAATTTATTCGGTTTACTAACAATCATGATCATGAAGTAAGTGATGTAAGATGGTTTAGTAAAGATAATATTCCCGCCCTTTCCCATACAACGAATATCGATGAAGTAACAAGAATTATAAATGCGGCTTTAGCAGGCGAAGTAATATTTGATTAAGAAAGACCTAAACTTTAAGCTAACATTTTAAAATGTTATAATAAAAACAATAAAAAAAGGAGAAATATATGGGAACACCTCACATTAACGCAAAAGATGGCGCTTTTGCAAAGACTGTTTTAATGCCAGGCGATCCAAAAAGAGCGGAATGGATTGCAAAAACCTTTCTAACTGATGTAGAAAAAGTAACCGATGTCCGCAATATATGGGGCTATACTGGTTATTACAAAGGAAAACGCATTTCCGTTATGGCAAGTGGAATGGGTCATCCTTCAATTGGTATTTATAGCCATGAACTCTACACTGGTTACGGAGTTGAAACAATTATTAGAATTGGTACTTGCGGCTCTTACCAACCACACATTAAACTTTTTGATGTGATTGTCGCTATTGGTAGTTCAACCGATTCAAACTGGGCAGCTCAATTTAATTTACTAGGCGGCACTTACAGTGCAATCGGCGACTTTGACATCGCGGTTAAAGCACGTGACGAAGCGCGTCGTAAAGGCATCAACGTCCACGTCGGTAACGTTTTAAGTGCAGACGTCTTTTATGATGATGATAAAAACTCATGGAAGAAGTGGGCTAGACTTGGTGTTTTAGGTGTTGAAATGGAATCCTACGCCCTTTATAGCACCGCCGCTAAACTTGGAAAAAAAGCTGCATGTTTATTAACCGTTAGTGATAGCTTCACCGACCATTCACGGATTGCCACCGTTGAAGAACGGCAAGTTGGCTTAACACAAATGGTGGAAATTGCTTTAGAAATCGCAGAATAATGAATGTACTAGCCTTTGGAGTAACCGAATATATATTACTAGCAATCTCGCTAGTTGTAATCATTGCTTTGATCATTGCAGTGTTTTTATCATTGCGCAAAAAGTTACTCCAAAGGTTTTCATTACTGCACTATTTTTATCCAGTAATCCGCAAAACCGCGGTATATCACGATTATTACCTTATTAATAAATTAGAGA
>CAYTKX010000063.1:0-5022 GCA_964438495.1 uncultured Staphylococcaceae bacterium | reverse complement strand
CCCGGCCAGCGCCTCCCACTGTGCCATGCCGGTCAGCACCCCCCCGCGCGTGCCCTCGCCATATTCCCGCAGCTCGCAGCCCGCCGCGCGTGCCACCGACCGGGCCGTTTCCAGGCCCTTGTGCGGCACGTTGAGCGCCATGAACAGCAGGTACGTCCCGGGCACGCTGGTAAACACCGGCGCGCGGGCAATGCCCGTCCGAATCCGCCGCGCGGTCGGATAGCGGCGCTGCATGTAGCCCGTCGCCACAACCGCATTCGGCGGCGTGTAGCCGCATTCCAAATCGCCGATGCAGTTGACGACCGGCGCGTCCGGCTTGTGAAAGCTCAGGTTGTGCGCGTGCGTGTAGTCAAGATACGCGTCGGCATCCGGCAGCGGCGCGCCCCAGCGCAGCAACGCGCCCCCTGGGATTGGCACGCTCCCCGGCGCGGCCAGCAGCGTGACGGCGTGCCCGAGGCCCGCCAGCCCGTCCGCCAGTTCCCACGCCGAGCGCGACAGCCCGCCGGGTGAGTCCGGCCCGGCGGGCATCCGCTCATCACTCAGTACGACGACGCGCACGCTTTTTCCTTTTTGGCGCGGCTTTCGGCGCCTCATCGGCTTCAGCCTGCGCTATCAAGGCTTCGGTATTGCCTGGTTCGCTTCGGAGCGGCGTCACCTGGAATAGCCGGTGCTCGCCGTCATTGACCAGTACCTCGACCGCGCATCCCTCGAACAGCGCGCGCACGTCGTCTTCGGTGTAGCTGCGCAGCGCGTAGCGGTCGTGCCCTGCCGGCGGGCTGCTGATGAGCGCGTAGCGCTCGCAGTTGAGCGCCGCCGCCAAGAGCAGGGACGGGTCTGCCATGTGCTCAAGCGACTCGAGCGCCAGCACATAATCACTGATTTGCGGCAGCGCGTCCCGGTCGACGCGGTAGAACGTCGCGCCCGGCACTCTCTCGCGCGCCACGGCCAGCGGCCCGTCGAGCACATCCACGCCCGACACATCGTAGCCGCGCGCCACCAGCAGGCTCGCCGGATAGCCATCCCCGCAGCCCACGTCGAGCAGCGTCGCGCCGTCGCCTTGCTCGGGCAGATAGCGCAACACCTGCTTGACCCAGCGCACATACGGATTGCTGTCCCCCGCTGCGGCCCACGCCCAATGATAGCCGTGGCCCAGCGTCTTATACTTTCGCTCGCTCACGTAGCGCCTCCCGTTCCTTACGCCGCCCGTTGCGCGCCTGCGTGACGGCGCCCTGTTCGGCAGCCACGTCCCGCGCAATCTCGGCCAGCACCGGCTTCCAGTAATGGTTTGCGACATGATCGGCGTCGTAGGCGTCCATCGTCTTGGCGACTGCCGTCCGGTGATCCGCCTCCCCGCGCCGCTGATACGCCTGTTCGAGCGCGTCCACAATCGCGGGCACGCTCGGCACGACCTGATAGCTGTCCTGCGAAAACGCCTTATCCGAATAGCCGACTTTCCAGCCCAGCCCGTCCGTGACCAGCTCCGGCATGGCGCTGAAATCGGTCACGATCACCGGGCAACCGCACGCTTGCGCCTCAATAATCGTCAGCCCGAAGCCCTCGCCCCGCGTCGCGTGCAGCAGCACGTCAAACGCGTTGTACGCCTGCGCCATCCACTGCGGGGTGATAAATCCCCGCGCGTAGCGGTAGCTCGGCACTTCCACCACCGCGCTCGCCGGAAGGTCCGCCAGTTCGATAATCCGCCGCAAATTCTCGCCTTGCATGCCGAGCATGTCGGTGTGCAGGTACAGCACGGCGTCCTTGCGCCGCTTTTGGAACGCGGCGAACGCGCGGATCTGCTGGTCGAATGCCTTGCGGCTCGGCGCGCCCTTATTGGCCGCCACCAGCCCGACGACAAACTCGTCGGCCTTGAAGCCCAGCGTCTCCCGGCACGCCGCGCGGGCCTGCGGGTGGTACACACTCCGGTCTACACTGTGCGGCACGTAGAGCGGGTCATAGCCCGCCTCTTTGAGCTTGGCGACGCCGAACTGCGCGTAGCACACCGGGCGTCGGCACGCCTTGAGCGCGTGCACCACCGCCGGCGGTGCCGGGTCGTGGTCCACCGGCAGCCACGGATACCAGCGCACTTGCGACATCACTTCCGGCGCCAGCACCCACACGTCCATCAGCGTCATCACAATATCCGCCTCGACATGGCGCGCGTCGGCCACCAGCACATCGTTGCCATACGCGTTTTGTGACGCGGGCAGCGTCAGCATGCCGTCCCACAGGCTCGGTGCACCTTGCAGCCCGTAAAACGCCATCATGCTCATCTCGTACCCCAGCGCGCGGATGCGCGGCACGTTGACCGCCGTCTGCACGCCATAGCCAGTTGGCGCGTGCGGGGCATTGCTCACCCAAAGGATTTTCATGATTTGCGCTGCTCCCACGTCGTCAGCCCGCGCATCTCCGCGTCCCACTCCTGTTCGGCCAGCGCGCCGTATTGCCGGTTCGCGCCCGCCGCCAGCCACCAGCAGAGCCACCCCGCCACAAAATGCGCCGTGGCGACACTGGCCGCCGCGTCTTGCAGCAGCGCGTTCTCCTGCGCGGCCAGCAGATAGCTAGCGCCTTGCAGCACCAGCAGCAGGCCCGCGCCCGCGAGTACCATGAAGACGAGAATCCATATCAGCTTCATCGGTCGCCGCCTTCGTCAACATCTGCCCAGCGGTAGCCCTCGAAGCGTTCCCGCACATAGCCGCCCATTATTGTGCCGCCACCGAAGCCCTCAATTTCTTGGGGTTCCCAGGTGTAGTTCTGCACTGACACGCGCACTACGCGCAAGCTCCCGTCTCCGTCAACCTTCGCTATCTGCGCCCACGACGAACCATCCGGGTCCATCTCCAAGAGCGCCTGTTGCTGCGCTTGATCAAGCGTTGGATGCGCGCCGGCATAACTTTCCATACCGCGCGCCTCTTCGTGTTCTTCCCCGATAAACAAGTGATACATGACCGCGCCTCCCGGGCGTTCGGGGCGAGAGTCCAGCCCTCGCCCCTCGGATACACGACTCAGACGGGCTACTTGCCCATCACGTACGACAAGACCACCACGCCGCGCGTCGGGTCAGAATCGCCTTCCTCGGTCTTGACCAGCGCGAGCCACTCGCCCGCCGCCAAAAACGCGTTGCTGATGGTAAAAGCCTTTGGCGCGCCAGCGGCGAACGTGTCCTCTGTGCCCCCGATAGGCGCTGCCACCGTGCCCGCCGCGCCGGCCTTAATCGCCGTGCCCGCCGTGCCATAGTTGTGCAACGCCAGCGCAAACGCCGTGCTCGAGGTGGTCGCCGCGCCGTTGACCGCATACGCCGACAGAATCGTCAGCCCGCCGCCGTCTTCGGCGTCCGGCGCCCGCAGAATCGGGCACGCTACATCGCCGCCCCAATCTGCCGCCGGCAGTGGCACGGTGATGATCTTCACATCAAACGAGTTCGTCATGTCGCTCTCTCCTAGCTGGGCGTCGTCGCATCACCGACCAGGGTAATCCCACGATTGGGCACCCACAAGCCGGTCGCGTAGTCGGTGTTAAAGTTCCACTCCCAGCCCCGCCGGGACGCGTCGCGCTGCGGCTCCACACGGAACGCCTGGCGTACGTCATACGCCAGCGCCGCCGGGTTGTACATCGCCCCGATCGCGTCGGTGCCGTCGAGCGCCACGCTTGCCGAGACGACAAACGTCACGCCGCCCAGCGCCGCCGATGTGAAGTAGTTGTTAACCATCGCGTCGTTGAACTGCGGCGCGTTCTTGATCTCCGTCCCGGTCACCATCGCCGAATTGACGAGGTGCATCCACTGGTACGGGTGGAGCACGCACCAGTACGGCCCGCGAATGTGCAGCCCGTGCATCAGCGCGCGCGCCTTCACCAGCGAGGCCCACGTGATGGTGCCACCGCTGGCCCCAATCGTGCCGCCGGTCAGCGCGCCGAAGTGCGCGGCAATGGCTTCGTCGGCCTGCTGCGCAAACGCCGCGCCCTGCTCCATCGCCGCGTCCGCCACCACGTTCTGCGTGTCCGAGCGGATACGCTGGTCCGTGAGGAAGAACTGGTCGGCATAGGTCACCGGGGTCAGCGTCGAGAGCAGCGTGCGCTCGAACTTCGTCGCGTTGACGTCATCGCCTTCCGCGACTTGGCGCGGATTGGCCTGCCCGTACTCGGTATTCTTGCGGTCCCACATCGAGGACGTGTCGTTAAACACCGTCACCGTGCGGGCCAGTAGGTTTTCCTGTCGGAGGGTAAATACCGCCCCCTCGTACAGGTCATTGCTGATGGACGTAATGTCCGACCAGCGCGTCTGTCCCACCGTCATGGCGTTTATCCTTTATCCGGTGTGTAGACGCCGCCACCGCCGAAGGGGTCACTCGCGCCCCGGTACTTGTCCTGAATCGTGCGGACAATCGGGCTGGGCGCGTTGCCCTGCCCGCCCGGGTTCGTCGGGCTGATGCGTGGCGCGCGCTTATCCTGCGCCAGCAGGTGCGGCGCGTCTGTCGCCAGCGCTTTGAGCGCCTCTTGCACCCCTTCAACCGTGCCGTCGTCTTTCAGCGTCAGTTGTGAGCGGTCCACCAGCTTCACCGCGTCCAGCGGGCGCACAAAGGCCCCGCGTTCTTCGGTGCGCTGCGCTGCCGCCGCCAGAATCGCATTCTCCATCGTCAGCTCGCGCTCGCGCGCTTCAAGCTGTGCGAGTCGGCTGGCAATGTCGCTTTCCTGGTCTTTCGCCGGATCAGGCTTCTCTTTCTTGTCCTGCTTGTCGGCGGGCTGGGCGTGCGCTTCGAGCGCCTGCTTTGCCTCCTGGTACAGACGGCGGTATCTCGCGGCTTCCTCCCGCGTCTGTGTCATCGCCTCGCGCGGAAACCACAACTGGTGCCCCTGGTCGTCACGTGCATTCACGTCAACCAACTGCGGCGCCTGCTCCTGGTCCGCCTCCCCCTGGTCCGGCTGCTGCCCCTCGGGCGCCTGTCCCTCGGGTTGTGGTGTGGGCGTCTGGCCCTCGATTTCTTCCGGCATCAAGCCACCTCGTTAAACTCGTTAAACTCGACGTCA
>CAYTKX010000062.1:0-5049 GCA_964438495.1 uncultured Staphylococcaceae bacterium | reverse complement strand
GTTCTAAGTATTCAATTAATGGAGCTATTACAGAGTAGTTTTTCAATCAAAAAGTCATTACGGAAAAAAGCAGAAAAATTAGTGGGACGCAGCGATTATTTCTCAAAAACAAAGATATTTTTTCACACATTCTTTCTAAAGCCACTAAAGAATTTAGAGATTATCTTGGAGAAAAGTCTGGTAAAAAGGCTAGCCGTAAAGAATTTGAAATAGAAGATCACAAATCTTATTCTAAAGATACATTCAAAATTCATGATTCTAAGTTATCCTTATATCAACCATTAAGAGTAAAGTTCAAGGACGAAGAAGGTCGTCAAGTAGAAAATTATTTGGAAGGATCCTTCATTGACTATCTTGATAGACATCCAGGAAAGATAGATTGGTTTTGGCAAAACGGTGCCGAACAAACTATCACTAACTTCGGTATTGGGTATAGCAATGATATGTCTACTTTTCAACCCGACTTCATTATTAAATTTAAAGACGGAAGAATTGGCATTTTTGATACAAAACCCATAGGTGAAAGAGCTGAAGATACCAAAATAAAGGCTGATGCTCTTGCTGTTTTTTTGGTCGATGAAAACTTAAGGAGAAAAGAAAAAGGATTAGGTGAAGTAATAGGCGGAATAGTAATTAGTAACAATTATGATTCCACGTCCAAAACTTATTCAAATTTCAAAGTTTTCATTGGAGAAGATTACAAGGATTATCAAGAATCTCCTAACTCTTGGAAGAGTTTCGACTCCTTAATGCAAGGTTGAGTTTCTTTATGGACAACCAAGATATAGGAAGAAGTCTCAAACAATTGATAGAATCCTCCATCATCGATGGAAAGATGAAAATCCGTGAGAGAAGTGACTTAGAGTTTAAAAAGTCTTATTCTGAAAAAAACCATTATTTATACGCAAAAATCATGGCTTCTTTTTCTAATCGAGAAGGAGGTTACATTGTTTTTGGCGTTACTGATAAATATAGGGAGATAATTGGCTGTCAGGGTTCATATGATGATTTTAAACAAGAAGAACTAACTTCTTTATTGATGTCCTCGTTTTCTCCCGAAATTGATTGGGATTGCGGCGAGATAGATATAAATGGAAAAACAGTTTGGTATATCTATACACAGGAATCGATGAACAAACCAGTTATGGCTTTGAAGGAAGAGAATAGTGCTAAAATTTCTTCCGGAGATATTTTTTATCGATATAGAGCTCAAACAACCAAAATTAAGTATCAAGAATTGAATCAAATTATTTCAAACAATGTAGAGCGGACTCAAAAGAACATATTGCTCCTTCTAGAAAAAATCATTCAAAAGGGTCAAACAAATATCGGAATAGTTAATTATTCTGATGGTACATTTACAACGCCAAACGGCGTAAATGTTTCAGTTGATCGTAAGCTCGTTCTTCAAGTTTTGAAAAAAGCAAAGTTTATCAAAGAAGGTAGTTTCAATCAAACTACGGGGGAACCAGTTTTAAAAATTACTGGTGACTTAAAAGTTGCAGAAGAAGTGAAAGTTCCGGATATGAATCCAAAGGATAAATATCCATATATGCAAACTGAACTTGCAGAGAAACTCGGATTAATAAACAAGCATCATCTATATGCTTTAATTTGGAAATATAAGCTAAAAGGTGACCTAAAGTTTCATATGGCAATTTCAGTTTCAAAAAGTGGATTACAAGAAACCCATAGATTTTCTGAGGAAGCTTTTATATTTTTGAAATCACAACTCGAAAACAACAAAAGCAATCATGACTATCTTGTAGAAATAGCAAAAGAATTCAATTTGGCACGGATTGCAAAACTCTAATGTCTATTAATGCTAGTGAACGGCTGTGCGAGTAAGAAACTGACGGCAAATGTAAGTTGTCTAGTGGTGTCCGAAAGGAAAATACAAGCAGTAGGACGATAACACTGAAAATACATAGTGAACGTCAGTTAAATAGCATTGAAAGAGGGTGATGTCGTGGGTTTATTTAAAAAAATTAAAAAAATCATAGATAACAGACGACTTTTATACGTCGTCAACCGCAAATTTAATCCTTATCTGAAAAGCCGAGCGAATGAGTTCGGCTCTTTAGTAATTGTTTCCGACATCATCGACCCGGACATAACCAGAATCTATTTTTCAATTAAACCGCTAACGAAGAAGAAATTCATAAAATCAGTAGAGGCGTATGAACATCTACTAGTGGCAATAAAAGATCATAACTTGAAGGTGTCAAAGATTGATGCCTCGGTTTCCTCTTTCGACTATGATGCGGTACTGAGCAATCCCGAATCCTTCAAGCAATCGGATTTTGCTGATTACTTGAAAACGTCGGTGGTTATCAAAGAATTCAAGGAACGTGATGCAAGGTACGACGAGTTCTGCACGAAGACAAAAGATGCGAGCGACAATCTCTCTCATATCAAAAGACAGCACGAACTCCATCCCGAATACGAAAAACTATTCAGCATTGATGGAGATTACTACTTTGACGCCGATATGAAAGATGCTCTTATTGAGCATTTAAAACCCATAATAGAATCAATTTCTTCCGTTGGCAAAGAGTATTACGATTTTTCAAAACTTCACCAGATAGATGAAATAATAGCATTCCACAACAATAACTATATTAGTCGGAATTTGAGCAATCCAGTCTTCGATTCTGTGAATGGCAGGTCAATGGATAAAGAGCAAAGGCTTTCCGTTCTTAAGGATGAAAAGTCCGCATTGACGATAGCTGGCGCCGGTTCAGGGAAAACCCTCACAATTTGCGGGAAGGTCAAATACATCCTCGAACACGATAAAGTCAATCCAGATGATATCCTTTTGCTTTCCTATTCGAAAAAATCTGCTGATGACCTCGCGTCAAAAGTCAAAGCAATAAACGAAAGACTGAACGTCGGAACCTTCCATAAATTAGGTCTCGATATCCTTAAAGAAGCAGGGAATAAAATCTTCCTAGTAGAGGAACAATATAACGCGATTATTGAAAGTTATTTCCGTGATGAGATGCGAAAGAGCCCGCTTGTCATGAAGGAAATTCTGACATACTTTGCTTTTTTCCTTTCCCCAAACGAGCATGAGAAGAGATACGAAGATGACGGAGAGTTGTTCGAAGATCTAAAAAAATCAGACTTTAGGACGCTTAAGAGTTCATTGCTTGAATTGTCAAATAAACGTGAGAATAAAGAAACATTGAAAAAGGAACTCGTCAAAAGCTTCGAAGAGATGGCTCTGGCAAATTACTATTTCATCAACGGAATAGACTATGTCTACGAAACTCCTTATTTCAGGGATGTATCCACAAGTGAAAAGAGACAATATACTCCAGATTTCTTTCTTCCTAAATACAACATTTACCACGAGCACTACGGAATCGACAGAAACGGCAAAGCCAACCAATACAAAGGCGAGGAAGCCAACGAATATTTGCGTTCCATCGCATGGAAAAGAGCAACTCATTCCTCATACCAAACAACCTGCATAGAAAGTTTTTCCTACGAGTTCCAGGAAGGAACCGTATTCGATAACCTGAAAAAGCGGCTGTCTGATCTCGGGGTGGAGTTCCAACCACTCACTCCCGATCAGATTACAAATGCGCTCGATTCCATTTACGAAGGACAGAATTTCAAATCATTCATCAATCTCGTTAGAACTTTTATTAACCTTTATAAAGCCAGATATACGGATTCATCACAATTTGAAGAGCTCAAACACTGCGCGTTTGGTTCGGCTTACGAAAAGGAGAGAGCGTCGCTTTTTCTTGATATCTGCAAGCGAGTCTACATTTATTACATAGATCATATAAGAGGCGAAGGAAAGATTGATTTCGATGACATGATTCTTAAGTCCATGGATGCTTTGGATGAAGTCAATTCGTATAAATACGGACACATCATTGTTGATGAATTTCAGGACATATCCTACAGCAGAATGCTCTTTCTGAAGAAACTCATTGAGAAAGGGAACTCAAGACTATATGCCGTCGGAGACGATTGGCAGGCAATCTACAGGTTTTCAGGATGTGACTTGGACATCTTCCTTAATTTCAAAAACTATTTTGGGCGTTCCCAAATCAATTACATAACATCAACTCACAGGAACTCCCAGGAACTGCAGGATATCGCTGGACCGTTCATCAAGGCTAACCCGGAGCAATTTGACAAAACGATTAGATCAGATAGGCATCTCGAGAACCCAATTAAACTAATGTACTATAGTGATGAGAAGCAAACTGCGTTCATGAGAATTCTTGCCGATATCAACCAAAAAGACAAAAATGCCAAAGTTCTGATTTTGGGAAGAAATAATCGTGATATTGACGCTTTGCTTTCGGTCCGGTTTTACATCGACAGAAACCAAGAAAACGAAGCAGGAGTGACGGCAGTATCACTTGATTACAGGAATCTAAAACTTACCTATAGCACAGTTCACAGTTCAAAGGGACTTGAAGAGGATTATGTAATCATCATCAATGCTGAAGACGCAAGGCTTGGATTTCCTAATAAGATGGAAGATGACGTGCTTTTGAATCTTGTGCTAAGTTCTTCAAGTAATTACGAATTTGCGGAAGAAAGAAGGCTTTGGTACGTTGCCTTGACTAGAACCAGAACTTATACATACATACTTGTCAGCAAGGAGAAACCATCAGTTTTCGTAGATGAAATAGCTGAACACTGCGACATCATGAACCCCGAAGCAATTGAAGATAAAGGAGAACATTATGACTGTCCACACTGCAAATCTGGAAGGTTGGTATTAAGGGTAGGGTCTGACGGAAAGCAATTCTATGGTTGTTCCAATTACCCTTACTGCACTTACACGATAAACGACTTTTCAGCGGTGAAGAGGAATCTTAGGTGCAGTTATTGCGGCGACTACATGGTGTACAAAAAAGGGCAATGGGGCTCATTTTACGGTTGTCACAGTTTTCCAAGATGCAACTATACGGAAAAATATGAACATATCAAAAAGTAATACTTTGCCAGAATCAAATGGTCATATAACCTAAGTGAACGGCTACACCAGTAAGAAACTGACGGAAATCATAAGTTGCC
>CAYTKX010000061.1:0-5253 GCA_964438495.1 uncultured Staphylococcaceae bacterium | reverse complement strand
TTTCACTAAAGAAATAATGCATTGAAAATGTTAATAAGTGATGGTCATACTTTTTGTAAATTGGGTCTTTACTATAATACTTTAAGGTGTCGTTCATCCACCCTAAATCCCACTTATAGTCAAAACCAAGCCCGCCCCATTCAACGTCACGGGTCGTGCCGTTAAAAGCGGTACTATCTTCGGCAATCATCATTACCCCAGGGAAATGATAGTGGACTTTACCGTTAAGTCGCTTAATAAATTCAACGCCCCCTTCATTAACTCCGCGCTCACTATTACCGTGCCAATACACAATATTACTAACGGCGTCAATGCGGATGCCATCGAAATGGAAATATTCTAAGAAATAGAATACTGAACTAATTAAGAACGATCTTACGGGGTCTTTTCCTAAGTCAAATTGCGGGGAACCCCATTGGCTAAAGGTATGTTCACTATCTTGATATTCATACATTCTCGTGCCATCAAATTCAATTAAACCGAAATGGTCGATTGCAAAGTGGACCGCCACAAAGTCTAAAATAACGCCAAACCCTGCTTGGTGCATGCGGTCGACAAAAGACATTAGTTGCATCGGATTGCCGTAGCGGCTATCAACACTAAAAAACCCGGTCGCTTGATATCCCCATGATCCGTCAAAAGGATATTGGGTAATCGGCATAATTTCGACGTGGGTAAAGCCTTTATCTTTCATATAAGGAATTAAGAAGTCAGCGATTTCTTCATAACTTAATATTCGGCCATTTTCGCGACCTTTCCAACTTCCTAAATGTATCTCATATATACTTATTGGTTCATCATGACCGCGATTACGTTTTTTCATCCACTCATCATCATGCCAAATAAAGTTTTCATAATTAAATAGGCGTGAGGCTGAACCAGGTGCTTGTTCACTAAAGAAAGCATAGGGGTCAGCTTTTTCAACGTAATGGCCATGAGCGTTTCTAAATCTGAATTTATAGTTTTGGTAATCTTTTAGTTCAGGAATTGTTATTTCCCAAACACCGCGATAATCAATTTTTTCCATCTTGTGGGCATTTGGATCCCAACCGTTAAAGTCACCAATGACACTTACATCACTTGCTGCGGGTGCGTATAAGCGAAAAGTAACACTTGCTTTGCGCCGTCCGCGTGCTTTATTAAAGTGGGCCCCAAAGTACTTGTGGGCACTTGTCGTAAATCCATAGAGGAACTCATCAATAAAATTCATACAACCTCCGTTCTTTTATTATTATAATAAAATATCGGACAATAAGATAGTTCTATATTGTTTTTCGCCACCTTTTGTGCGGATTTTGTATAATATAATCATATGTGAGGTGACTTATGTCCAAATTAATCTTAGCAGTCAATGCAGGGAGTAGCTCCCTAAAGTTCAAAATCTTTGCGGTGCCAGAAGAAAAAGTTATTACAAGTGGCCTATTTGAAAGAATTGGTCATGAAGACGGAATCTTTAAAATTAAAGCACCAACCGGGGAAGTAAAAAGGGTCCTACCGCTTCCTAACCACGATGTATGCGTTAGTGAATTAACGAAAGCACTTGTCGAACTTAATGTCATTAAAGCCTTAACCGATATTAGTGCGGTTGGCCACCGGGTCGTTCAAGGCGGAAAATACTTCGCTGATAGTACAGTTTTCACCGAGGAAGTTGCCGAAGCCGTGGAACGTCTTATTCCACTTGCTCCGCTTCATAATGGTCCAAACTTAACGGGGTATCGGGCGTTTAAAAAGGTGTTACCAGATGTAACCCATATCGCCGTTTTTGATACTTCATTCCATCAATCAATGGAAGAGCAAGATTATTTATTCCCGATTCCTTATGAATACTATACAAAATATGATATTCGCCGTTATGGCTTCCATGGTACATCCCATAAATTCGTCAGTGAAGAAATCACTAATTTAAATAATGGCAAACATTTAAATACCATTGTTTGTCACTTAGGAAATGGGGCGTCTATTACCGCAGTTAAAAACGGTAAAAGTGTGGCGACTTCGATGGGTTTAACCCCTCTTGGCGGCATTATGATGGGCACAAGAACGGGTGATTTAGATCCAAGTATTATGTATTTTGTTAGTAAGTTTGAAAATAAAACAATCGATGAAGTTTATGACATTTTTAATAAAAAATCAGGAATGCTTGGTGTTTCCGGTATTAGTAATGATAGTCGTGATGTTGAAAAAGCGGCGATCGCTGGTGATAAAAGAGCGTTATTTACAGAAAAGCTTTACGCTCGACGTGTTGCCGATTACATTGGCCAATACCATATTCGTTTAGGCGGAGCTGAGGCTATTGCCTTTACAGCTGGAATTGGTGAAAACGTCCCTATGATTCGCACTTTAATTATTAATGAAGTTAAAGATGCAATGGGCATTGTCCTCGATAAAGAGAAAAATAAAGCGACGCGCGGCGGAGCCTATGGCCTCATTAGTGCGCCCGAAAGTAAAGTCAAAGTCTTCGTTATTCCGACAAACGAGGAGCTAATGATTGTGCGTGACTGTGTCCGACTTTTAAAGGCTTAAATAATTAACCCTCAAATCGAGGGTTTTTTATTCTTTTCACTTGCAACTTTATAGTGTTTAGATTATTATGGAAGGTCTTTTCAAAGGAGGACATTTATGAAAGAATTTAGTAAAAACATTAACACCCGGATCAAAGAATATACACCGTATGTAAAAAAGATATTTAAGGAAGTAGAAAAAGCAGAAAGAATTGCTATTTTTGCCCATAAAACCCCAGATTTTGATGCCTTTGGCTCACAGTTTGGTCTTGCTTCATACTTAAAAGAACATTATCCGCATAAAGAAATAATTGTCCTTGGTGAAAATCATTATTTATATAGTGGGGACCTTTATCCCTTAATTGAAGAAGTTCGTGACGAATGGTTTGAAACGCCGTTTCTTGCCCTTATTGTCGATACTGGTAACTTATCACGCGTTAGTGACAAGCGTTATCAAAAAGCCGAAACAATCATTAAAATTGATCATCACCCAAATGTTGAACCGTTTGGCAAAGTTTGTTTTGTCGATACAAAAGCAGTGGCGGTTAGTGAAATTTTAGCGCTTGTTATGCTTGCTGATGGTAAGGGATTAAGTGCCGAAACATCTTCTTACTTATTTAGCGGTATTGTCGGTGATTCAGGACGCTTTAAATATGCCTCAACAACGGCCGTTACTTTTGCGACTACCGAAATCTTAATTAATAACGGTGTTGATATTAATGAGATTTATAATAAACTTTATGCACAAGAAGTTGAAGACTTACAAATTATGGCTTATATATTAAATAACTTTACGATTACAGAGCACGGTTTTGCCTATTATATCGTTGATGATGAAACCCAGAAAAAACTTAATATTCTCCCCGAAAGAGCAAAAGAAAACGTTAATGTTTTTAGTGGCATTCGCGGTATTAAAGTGTGGGCAGCGATTACTGAAATAAAAGAAACAGGCGAATGGCGCGTTTCCTTACGTAGTGCCCAAAAACCAATTAACCACATTGCGGCAAAATGGCGCGGGGGTGGACACGTCCAAGCTAGTGGGGCGACTTTATTAAGTAAAGAAGAAATCGCTCTCCTTGTCGCTGATATTGATAATTATTTAATTGCTTAAAGTTAACTTTAAAGGGGGCGAAAGCCCTTCATTATGTTAGAATTATATATGATGAAATTCATTCCTTTAAACGTATACACAAACTATGCTTTTCTTCAAAGTGCCTTGACGCTTGAAGAATATTTTAAAGCCTTAAAAAACCGAAAAATTAAAGCGGCCGGCATTAGTGATCCCAATCATTTATTTGCCTATCCTTATTTTAAAAATATGGCCAAGGAACATAAGATAAAACCACTTTTTGGCGTGCGTTTAAATGTGTTTGATGTTGACCTCGTAATCTACTTAAAAAATGATGGCGGTTACCGCGCTTTACTAACAATTTTAGAACTTAAAAATAAGAATGAATTAAGTGAAGAAACTTTTAAAAAATTAACGAAAGAATTAGTAGTGATTTTACCTTCTTCTGCCCTTCGTGATTTTAGTTTTGACACTGTTGAAATTGTTAATTTTACGAAGCGTTTTGCAATGCTTACTGATCGCTTTTATCTCGGTTTAGAGATGGAAAGTGCTGAATTTAATGCGAATTTGCGCCGTTTTGCCACGAAATACAATTATGAGATCGTCGCCTTTCCCCATGTTTTATATGTTGGGCCTGAAGACTATAAAACATATTTGATGATTGGCGCGATAAGAGAAGGTACGACACTTGATATTAATGATAATCCGCGCGGCGAAAATTACTTTTTAGACGATTCATTATTAAGCGAAATTTATCTCGAAAATGAACTTGAAAACACTATTAAAATAAGTGAAGAATTAAGCTTTACTTTTACGATAAAAAGAGACTTTCATTTCCCCCTTCCTGGTAACTATAATCCGCATATTAAAATTCGGGAATTAGTAAATGAAAAGATGAAAGAATTAGGGCTTGATAAAAAGAAAGAATACGTTAATAGACTAGAACATGAATTAAGTATTATCGAAAGTCTTAACTTCGTTAACTACTTCTTAATCGTTAGTGATTATGTCCGATTCGCTAAAGAAAATGATATTCTTGTTGGCTATGGTCGGGGGAGTGCACCAGGTTCTCTTGTTAGTTATTTATTAGGCATAACGCATGTTGACCCGCTTAAATATAATTTACTATTTGAACGCTTTTTAAATCCGGCGCGGGTAACGATGCCTGATATTGATATTGACTTTATGGATACAAGGCGTAATGAAGTAATTGATTATATTAAAAAAACATATGGCGAAGAAAGAGTCGCGCAGATTGTTACTTTTCAAACGAATGCGGCGAAAGCGTCCTTACGTGATGCGGGACGAATTTTCAATATTGATGTCCGATTTATTAATCGGCTAAGTAAAAGTTTAGGGAATGCAAACTACTCCTTACGCGAAGCTTATAAAAACGTGCCACTTTTTAAAAATCTCATTGATTCTGATCGCTATAATTTAGAGATTATTCGCCATGCCGTGAAACTTGAAGGCTTCCCGCGGCAAAGTGGATTACATGCTGCTGGTATTATCATTGATAGTGAACCGTTATATTTAAATTTACCAACTTCTTTCACTAATGATCTACGGGTAACTGAATATGAAATGGGCTTTTTAGAAGACCAAGGATTTTTAAAAGTTGATATTTTAGAACTATCAAACTTAAAGCTTATCGATAATATTATTAAAAATAAAAATAACCTT
>CAYTKX010000060.1:0-5416 GCA_964438495.1 uncultured Staphylococcaceae bacterium | reverse complement strand
TTGCATATTGTTTTAATATGATCGTTTCCTTACCTTCATTATAAATAAAGGTTACTCCGGCATTAATCTTTATTATAGGAGTTTTATATTATTTTATTTGACGCATTGTAAATTTTAGAGAGGCTGAAAAAGTAAATTATCTTAATTTAATTGTTGTGCGTAAAAGATCTTGCAAGCACTGCAACAACTTCTACTTTTTATATAGCGTCTTCTAAGTATTATGCTTATTGTATAGAAACTAACTATATGTCATTGTGGTTTATAAATATATTTATAGGACCAAATTACTTTGCTAATTCATAAAACCGTGTTCTATAAAAAAATGAGTGAAAGTAGAAAGAGTTGAAAAACCCACTGTTTATTTAGAAATTAATTACTTTCGGTAATTTTTTACCTAAATATTCGAAAAATAAGGGTTTTCGCTTTTCTTTTTAAAATTAAAGTTTTACAATGCAATTAGAACATGAAGAAGTGTTCATGTTTGGAAAAGGAGGACGTTAATTATGAAAACGTTAACACAATTACGGGTCGGCGATAGTGCATCATTCCAAAAAAAGATCACTGATGCCGAAGTAAAACTCTTTGCCCAAGTATCAGGGGATTATAATCCCGTACACTTAGACGAAGAATATGCAGCGCACACGATGTTTAAACAACGCATCGCTCACGGAGGCCTCATCTCCGCTTTGTTTTCGACGATTTTAGGAACAACTTTACCGGGTGAAGGAACGATTTATTTAGAACAAAATTCCCGTTTCGTGCGGCCAGTGCACTTAAATGATACAATTACCGCCGAAGTTAAAGTCGAAACAATCGATAAAGTTAAAGGCCGTGTCACTTTAAAAACGACTGCCTTTAATCAATTAGGAGAACCAGTTGTCGTCGGTCATGCGCTGGTTATGCCGCCAAGATGAAACATGCTTTATTAATTAAGATGCTTGAAAATTACGCAAGCACAACGATTAAAAGTCGCGCGATTGAAATCGATGAACAAGAACGCTTCCCAAATGAAACAGTTAAAGAACTTGGAAAGTACGGTTTATTAGGTTTACCCTTCCCTACTACTTACGGCGGCGTTGGCGCTGATACGAAAGCGTATATTGATGCAGTTCGGATTATTTCCCAATACTGTGCAACAACAGGGGTAATCATTAGTGCCCATACTTCACTTTGTGCCCATCCCATCTATGTTTATGGAACGGATGTCCAAAAAGAAAAGTATTTAAATAAATTAAATAGCGGTGAATATCTTGGGGCCTTTGCCTTAACCGAAGCCGGAGCTGGCACTGATGCTTCTCAACAACAAACCAAAGCGCTTGATAAAGGCGAATACTTTGAAATAACCGGCAATAAAATATTTATTACCAATGCCGGATACGCTGATGTATATATTATTTTTGCGATGACTAATCCTGAACTTGGTTTAAAAGGAATATCAGCTTTTATTATTGAAAAAGATTACCCCGGCTTTAGTGTCGGTCCCCAAGAAAAGAAAATGGGCATTCGCGGTAGTTCTACTTGTGAACTTGTTTTACAAAAAGTTAAAGTGCCCAAAGAAAACTTACTTGGAAAATTAGGTGAAGGCTTTAAAATCGCGATGAGCACGCTTGATGGGGGTCGCATTGGTATTGCAGCCCAAGCCCTTGGTATTGCCGAAGGTGCTTTTAACCGCACTGTTGAATATATTAAAAAAAGAGTGCAGTTTGGTCGACCAATTGCCGCTTTTCAACATAGTCAATTCGTTATTGCGGAAATGAAAACGAAACTAGAGGCGGCTTCATTACTACTTTATAATGCCGTTAATAAGAAAGAAAGCGGTGCTTCTTACACTACTGAAGCAGCGATGGCTAAACTTTATTGTTCGCGTATTGCAGTGGAAATTACTGATCAATGTGTGCAACTACTTGGTGGTTACGGTTATATTCGTGATTATGAAATTGAACGGATGTATCGCGACGCTAAAATTACGGAAATTTATGAAGGCACATCTGAAGTCCAACGGATGGTTATTGCTGGAAAGGTGTTAAGATAATGAAAATTGTTGTATTAGTGAAACAAGTACCCGACACCAGTGCGATTAAAATTGATAAAGAAACAAATACTTTAATTCGTACGGGAGTCGCTAATATTATTAATCCTGATGATTTAGCGGCCGTGGAAGAGGCACTTCTTCTTAAAGAAAAATATGGGGCGGAAGTAACAACTGTCACAATGGGTCCCAAACAAGCTTCATCAATGCTTTATGAATTAAAAGCGCTTGGTGTTGATAAAACGTACTTATTAAGTGATGTTGCTTTTGCCGGTAGTGATACATGGGCTACCTCATGGATTATTTCAAACTTTCTCAAGACGATAAAGTATGACTTAATTATCGCTGGCTATCAAGCAATTGACGGTGATACAGCGCAAGTTGGTCCGCAAGTTGCCGAGTTTTTAGAAATTCCGCAAGTAACACACCTTTCCTCCATTGAAGAATATAAAAACGGCGAATTAATCGTTATTAAAAAAAGTGACTATGAACTTGAAAAGTTAGCAGTCACTTTACCAGCGCTCGTTACAACGTGCCGCGATATGAATAAACCACGGGAAATGAGTGCCTTTAACATTTGGCAATTAAAAGAAAGTGATGTTGTAGTGAAGACTTTTGCCGATTTAACGGTTGACCGGAAAGATATTGGTCTAGCTGGTTCACCGACAAAGGTGCAAAAAACATACACTAGACCAGTTACAAGTAAGGCCCCGGTTATTAGCTTATCCGCGGACGAAGCAGCGCGGAAGATAGTTGATCTACTCTATCCTTATATGGAGGTAAAAAACCATGGCTAAAATTGGAATTTTTGTTGAACAACGGGCTAGAAAAGTTCTTCCCGTTGGCCTTGAACTAATTAGTGAAGTGCATAAACAAATCGGCACGCACGATGTCGAAATTGTCGCTATTGTTTTAACACCAAGTCTTGATGAAGAAAACTTAAATAAGATTAAAAATGCTGGGGTTAACCGCATTATTGTGCTTAAAAATGACCACTTCTTACGTTATGATACGCATGAACATAGTGTTGTACTTCGCGAGCTACTTAAAGCGGAAGATTTTGATGTCTTTTTGCTTGGTTCTACCCTTATTGGCCGCGATTTAGCCCCGCGATTATCTGCCTATCTTCATACCGGACTAACAGCGGACGCTACAATATTAAATTTTAGTTTTGATAATGATAAATTTACATTACTTGCGACGCGTCCAGCGTTAGGTGGTAATTTAATGGCAACAATTATTTGCCCTGAACATAAACCACAGATGGCAACAATAAGACCAGGTGTCTTCTCGATATATCATAACCCCGTTCCAAGTGTCGCTATTGAAGAAAAAGACGTTAAGATTCAAACTCCTAGTAAGGTACGCTTAATTGAAACAACGCCTTTAGTGAAAAAAGGTCCCGATTTAACGAAAGCAAAAATGATTGTCGCCGGTGGCCGTGGTGTCGCTAAAAAGATTAAAGAGTTACAAAAGGTAACGACATTACTAGGCGCTGAATTTGCCGCCTCACGGGCAGTTGTTGATGCAGGAATTGTTGAACGTGAACGTTTAGTAGGCCAAACAGGGACAACTGTTAAACCGTCTGTCTATCTTGCAATGGGTATAAGCGGCGCGATTCAACACGTCGCCGGGATGGATAAATCAGAATTAATCATTGCTGTAAACAACGACCCTAACGCTACTATCTTTAGCATTGCTGATGTTTCAATCGTCACTGATGCTCATGATGTTTTACCACTTCTAGATAAATATTTAACTGATATTCAACAAAGCAAATAACCTTTCTTTCTAGGAAAAGGGTGAGGTTAATAACACTTCACCTTTTTTCTATTAAGAAGTCTATTTCCATACTTTTTTATTTACATAAAACATTAAGTAAAACGCAAACAAAGCATACCAGCACTAGCTTAACTTTTGATACGTTTAAAAATTTGAAGGAAGAATGATCGTTGTTATTATTTCGCCATTATTTATTAATAAGATGGGAATCGCTTAAGTGCTTGAAGGTAGATTGATCGAAAAATACTAGTGTAACATCAATCTTATGGTTAGTTAAAAAGTCATTAATTGCGGTAATCGCTACCCGGATTGCTTCTTTAATCGGATAGCCATATACACCTGCGGAAATAAGCGGGAATGCGACGCTTTTAATGTCATTTTCTACAGCTAACTTAAGGGCGTTTTGGTAAGTGTTATAGAGCAGTTCTTCTTCATTATGGCCGCCACCGTAATATACTGGGCCGACAACCGAAATGACATATTTAGCCGGTAAATCAAAGCCTGGTGATAGTTTAGCTTCACTTACTTTACAGCCACCTAAAGTTTTATTATATTCTCTTAGCTTTGGACCTGCAGCGCGGTGGATTGCCCCATCAACACCGCCACCGCCAAGTAAACTTTCATTAGCAGCGTTAACAATTGCGTCTACTTCTAATTTAGTAATATCACCAATCTTAAATTTTAAAAGCATGATAAAGCTTCCTTTCCTCTCAATCTTTTGTTTATTATATCAATTAACTCATCACTATTTGTGATTTTCTTATCTAATAAAACATTGTTCATCGCTTTCCAGAAAGAGGGATACATTGTTAACTTTTTCATACCTTAAGAGTGAAAAACATACCCTAGAGGGCGTTTTGCATCTCCCTACACTACTCGTAAATTTGAAATTTAGTTCTCTAAGTTAATCCAAAATCTTTGTTGTATTTTTCCATTTGCATCAAAAAATTCATTTTCTAATATTCCACCATTTTTGATTATTGATTTAGCAGATGCAATATTAGATTTATCACATACCATTAATACTCTAGAAATACCTAATTTTCTACATTCAATTAATGATAAACGAATCATCTCAGTAGCGTATCCTTTTCCGCGTTCAGAAGGTCTAATTCCATCTCCAATGTGTCCAGCATACCGTAAAAGATAATCATTTAAATAATGCCTAATATTTACAGCACCTAGCAAGATGTTTCTATCCACATCAAGCAAGAAAAACACCGAATCAGGAACCAATCCTTCTTTTGGTTCCTTTAACTCTAAGTTTTCTAAATAATTATCAAAATCATGATAATCATTTTTAAATATAGCCCAAGGAGAGCGATTAGTATTATTAACTTCTTGATCTAACTTCCATTCATCAATCATTTCAGCTAATTGGAAATAATATTCTTTTGTTAATTTTATTAATCTTACATTCACCTTATCCCCTCCTTCTAATCATTTATTATAATTTATCTATTTACCCATACTACATCAAAAATTACTTTTATTTACCATTTTATAAAGAAAAACGCCCTGACTATATAATCAAGGCGTATTTTTATAGCTGGTGACCCGTACGGGATTCGAACCCATGAATGCATGCGTGAAAGGCATGTGAGT
>CAYTKX010000059.1:0-5558 GCA_964438495.1 uncultured Staphylococcaceae bacterium | reverse complement strand
CCCCAAAGAAACTTCCACTTAAAATCCCAAAGATAATTGAGGGAATACTTGAAAAGGCAAAGATCATCGCTAAATTGCGGAGTTGACCTTTCGGTTTTTTAAGTTTTATAAATAAGGTAAAGACAATAAGCATCGCTAAACCATAACCAATATCGCCCATCATAATGCCAAAGATAATCCAATACCAAATAGACATTGCCGGGTTTGGGTCTATCTCTTGGGGATGGGGAACACTAAACATGTTCGTAATTGATTCAAATTGACTTACAAACTTATTGTTTTTCGTTGCCGTTGGCACAAGTTCTTCTTCACTAACGGTTAATTCTTCAATATCAAGTTCTAGTTTTTTACTAATACTTTCTTTAAATGAAGCGTATTCGTCTTCACGTACCCAACCTTCAAGATAGATAACGCGTTCTGTACTTTTAGTTTCGACTTGTTTCCGTAATGCTTCATTATAAAAGAAATCATAATATGTTCTTAATACATTAATATTTTTACTTAATGCTTTAAGCGCAGCCATGCTTTCTTTTATTTCATCCCGGTTTTTTTGTAATCCTTCATTAAGTTCTGGTAATAAGGCACTTAACTTAGTGTCAAATAAGGGTAAGCTTTCTTCTTGGAAGCGATAAGCATGTAATAATTTACTCGCTTCACTTTCAAAGACAATTTCATAACCAAAGGCCCCATAGACTTTTTCATCATCCCGCGATGACTCTTCAAATATATGGCCTCTTGTTTTCGTTTCACTGCTAAATTTATCAAAATTAATAAGGGCCACACTACCAATGACAATCCGGGTTTTTTCAAGGATTTGCAATTCTTTAGTGGCCACACTTAAGTTTAAGTATGGGGAAAGTGTTTCAATGTCGGCTTCAAGTCTTTTATTTTCTAACTCTTTCTTTTCGATTAATAATAAATGACTGTCAATCGTTTTTAGTAAACTTTGTGCTTCTTCGCTTACTTTTTCAAAAGTGCCACGTTCAACTTCGTGATAGGCAAAAAACTTCTTTTTTTCATGTTTACTAAGTACTTCAATTCCCCGCTCAATACGTTTTAATTCGTGGTTTAAGTCACTTGGTAATGAGACATCATCTTCATGATCAAAAAGCATGAATTTATTTTCATGTTGTAATGCTTCTATTAATACTTCATGTTCACTTTGGGCGGTAAGTAACCGAATCTTTTTAACTGGAACAATCATTTTTCACAAATATCCTTAATAATTTGTTCCACTATTTTTTGTTTATTAGTAGCGGATTTTTTCGCAATTCGCGTCGTAATCTCTTCTTTTTTTACATCATACTCCCGTGTAATAACACCAATTTCTTGATTCGTCTTTTTAACCATCTCATTTGATTGCTTAGCGATATCTTGCGCATTCTTTGTCCGCATGTTCGCTAATTCCTCATTTGTGTTCGTAAGTAAAAGGGCATTTTCTTCACGGGTTTTATGTAAAAGTGCTTTCGCATCTTTTTCCGCTTGAACGATTTTTTCTAGTACGCTCATAAGCCTCCTTTCCCTAAGGGTGCACGCGCTTTTTAAAAACGCGTATAACTAATACCTCGCGTAATATTTTACCATGTTTACATTGTAAATGTAATGGTAAGCATCCTTAAAGCAGGTCAAAACATTGAAATATTGCTCTTTTTATAAGAAAAGCAGCCATTTCTTAATTTAAGAAGATATTTATTATTATAGATTCGCTAACTTTTCAAAATACGCTCGGTCTAATATATAGATAATGCGTTGACCTTTTAAGTTTATATAGCCATTTTCTTTAAAATAACGAAGCTTGCGACTTAAGGTTTCTCTTTTCATACCAAGAAGTGAAGCCCAATCACCTTTACTATAAGGTAACTTTACCATATTGAATTTACTTGAAAGATTTAAAAGGGAAAGCGCAATTCTTTCATCAACCGGTAATAGATTTGTGCTTTCAATAACCGCTTCTGCTTTTTCAAGTCTACCACTTAATTCTTGCATAACACTAAACATTGTTGTCGGATACTTTAGCATATGTTCTTTTAATGCTTTAGCGCTAATGACGCAAAGGTGACAATCTTCCATCGATGTCGCATAATCTTGGGCGGCTTCATTGCTAAAAAGTGCTCGTTCACCCATAAAATCACCTGGGTTTAATACCCTTATTACTTGTTCATTACCTTCTTTATTTACGCGGGACAGTTTAACTTTTCCTTGATGAACAACATAAAGAGCGTGTTCTCTATCACCAGCGCTATATATAAAATCACCTTTTTTAACTTTTTCTACTTTGATAAGATCAACAATGCGCGCTTTTTCTTCATCAGTGAGATTTTTAAAAATAGGGACCTTGCTTAAACATGATTCGTATTGTTTATTTTCGTTTTTCATTTTTTCTTTTCCCCTTATATGTTAGCAAACGCATTGCATTTATAATTACGACAAGCACTGAAACTTCATGCACAAGCATGCCAATCGCTAAATCTACAACTTTAAAAATAACACCAAGCACTAAGATAATAACTGTTAGAAGGGCAATAAATATATTAGTCTTCATATTGAATACAGTCTTTCTACTTATATTTATGGCGTGGTCTAATTTATTTAAATCATCCGATAAGAGAATAACATCAGCGGTTTCAATCGCCACATTCGTGCCATTAAGACCCATCGCAACACTGACATCAGCACTTGCTAATGCGGGGGCGTCATTAACTCCGTCTCCTACCATCATCAGTGGGCCATCACTAACCTTCAACTCTTCGACGAGCGCTACTTTGTCTGCTGGTAAAAGTTCAGCGTAATAGCGATCAAGGCCAATTTCATTAGCGATATAAGATGCCGCGTTATGATGATCACCTGTTAACATAATCACTTTTTTAATACCACTTCTTTTTAAGTTTGTAACTAAGGCTTTTGTTTCATCTCGTACTGTATCAAAAAGTGAAAATATCGCAATTAACCCCTTTTTGCACGCTAAAAACACTAAAGTGTAGCCTTTTTCTTTAGCGGAACGAATATCTTCTTCTTGGTTTGTAATATCAATATTATGGTCAAGTAATATTTTCTCGTTCCCTAAGAAATATGTTTCGCCTTCATACACAAAACTTAAACCGTGGCCGGTAATAATGTTTGTTGATTCCGGGGCGTCTTCAATTCGCCCAATCTTCTCTTCACTATATTTAATGATTGCATTAGCAAGCGGGTGCTCACTATATTTCTCCCCGATTTGTGATAAGCGTAACACTTCGTTTTCATCTTCCGTAAATAGCATTAAATCGATAACTTCGGGTTTTCCTTTTGTTAAGGTTCCAGTTTTATCAAAGGCAATGCTTTTTGTTTTGCCAATCTTTTCCATAATATCGCCACCTTTAATAACGATATTATGTTTTGCGCTATTGCCGATACCAGCGACAATTGATACGGGAACACTAATAACGAGCGCTCCTGGACAAGCAATAACAAGTAATGTTAAACCAATTTTAATATCCCAGAATATTAAACCCACAATAATGGCTAGCAAGATAATGCCTGGTGTATACCACTTAGCAAACTTTTCCATGAACTTTTGGGTTTTTGCTTTTTTATCTTGCGCCTCTTCTACCATTGATAAGATACGCGCAAAAGTCGTATCTTCACCAACATTTTTCGCTTCCACGATTAAATATCCGTTTTCTAATACACTTCCTGATATTACTTCGTCTCCTACTGCTTTAGAAATCGGAATCGATTCACCACTTATCGCTGCCGTATTAACGGAGGCACTACCTTCAATAACGATGCCGTCAACCGCTATTTTTTCACCTGGTTTAATAACTACTTTAGCTCCGACCTCAACATCAAAAGGGTCGACCTCTCGTTCCTTATTATCTTCAATGATACGGACACTCGTGGGCGCAAGTTTTAAAATGCTTTGAATCGAGTGACGCGTTTTCTCTAAGGTCTTTGTTTCTAAAAAGTCACCAAGGATAAATAAAAAGGTAACGGCTGCAGCTTCCCAAAATTCACCAATTATTAAAGCACCGATGGCCGCAATGCTCACTAATAAATCAATACTAATTATTTTATAGCGTAAAGCTTGGACCGCTTTTATAAATATTGTATGACCAGCGATGACGGTCGTTATAATCATAACAAGCGCTGTTATAAGGTGATAATGTCCTAAACTAATGAAATTTGGATCTACTTTTAATGTTTCTTTTAATATGAAACTAGTGACAACAAAGATCGTTGAAAGAATAAGGATAATGTTTTTACGTTTCATTATTTGCTACTTTTTACAACATATCCTAAATTAGTGATTACATTTTGAATTTCTTCAAGTGTAATGAGGGTTTCATCAAAGGCTACTTTAACTTTTGAAGAGTTAAACATTACCTCGGCGGAACTTACGCCTTTTTGGCGCATGAGCGCACGATTTATTTTTTCAATACAACTTGGGCAACTAATGGGCTCCAATTGAAGTGTCTTATTAATCATATCTTTTTCCTCCTACCATAATTTTATATAGAAAAAAGTCGCATTTCTTTGACCTTAATCAAATTTAAGCGACTTTATTTATAATATTACGATAAGCATTGGAAGACAAAGTTGATGGCGTCTTCTTCTTCAAGCGGACGACTCATATAATAACCTTGTCCATATTGACACCCAAGTTCTTTTAAGATGTCATATTGTTCTTTTGTTTCAATTCCTTCCGCTAAAGAGTTTAATTCAAACTTTCGGCAAATATTAATTACTTCAGGCACGGTTGAATAACGTAAGGAATCACTATTTAATGTTTCAATAAACGTCCGGTCCATTTTAATCGTATCAAAGTTTAATTGTTCAATACGGGAAAGGGACGAGAAACCAACCCCAAAGTCATCAATCGCGGTTTTAATACCGTGATCATTAAGTTCGGATAACGCAGCGTTTAATTGGTCATAGTTCGTGGAGAAGATTGATTCCGTCACTTCAATCGTTAATAAGCTTGTCGGAATGCCGGCACTTTCAATTCGTAATAATAAGTCATCGGTAAATTGTGAATCTAATAGTTGTAAGGCGGAAACGTTAATTGCAACTGGAATATCTTTAATCCCAGCGTCAAGTAATTTTTTAATAAAATTAATCGCTAAATCAATAATTTTCTTCCCAAAGGCCACAATAATACGATTCTTTTCCACAATTGGAATAAATTCAAGTGGACCAATAGGACCGTATTTTGGACTTGTATACCGGGCTAATGCTTCAAAACTACTAATCTTGTCTGTTTCTAAATTAATGACTGGCTGATAAACAAGGCGTAAGTTTCCATGTCCAGGCGAAAACGAAAGTCCTACTAATTCCTTTTTAAGCGTTTCTTCACGTTGGACGAGTTTTTCCATCTCCTCATCATAAATATTAATGGTAATTAAAGAGTTATCGTCTTTTGCGTATTCACTAGCAATCCGTGCTCTAATTAAGCAAGATTCCGCTAACATGGAAGTGCGTGAAAGATGACTTACTCCGACATTACACCGTATTTGTTCACGGAACACCGTACGTCCAATCACATTTTTAATATCACGGAAAATGTCATTTATTTCTTCTTC
>CAYTKX010000058.1:0-5641 GCA_964438495.1 uncultured Staphylococcaceae bacterium | reverse complement strand
CAGGAGGAAATATGGAAGTAAGAATTGATAATCTTTCTAAACACTTCCCGGGAGTAAAAGGAGCGCCAGTCGTTAAAGCTGTCGATCAGATGAATTTTGTCATCCCTGACGGCAAACTCGTTGGCCTTTTAGGACCTTCCGGATGTGGAAAATCGACCACACTTTACATGATTGCCGGTTTACATAAGCCGACAGAAGGTAAAATTTGGTTTGGTGACCGTGATGTCACTGATGTTCCATCAGAAAACCGTGGTATTGGTTTAGTGTTCCAAAACTATGCTTTATACCCACACTTTACTGTTCGCCAAAACATTACCTTCCCACTTGAAAATGTGCGGCCAAAGTTACCAAAACAAGAAATGGAGCAAATTGCCCAAGAAGTCGCAAAACTTGTTGACATCGGTAACTTACTTGATCGACTACCAAAACAATTATCTGGTGGTCAACAACAACGGGTAGCGATTGCTCGTGCTTTATCGAAAAGACCACAAGTCTTATTACTCGACGAACCGCTCTCGAACTTAGACGCGCGTTTAAGATTACAAACGCGGGAAGAAATTCGCCGTATTCAACGCGATACGAAAGTAACAACCATTTTCGTTACGCATGACCAAGAAGAAGCGATGAGTATTAGTGACTTTATCGTCGTTATGCGCCGTGGTGTCGTCCATCAAATTGACGCGCCGCAAGTCGTATATGAAGAACCAGTTGACTTATTCGTAGCGAAATTCCTTGGTTCACCGGCGATTAACATTTTTGATGGCGATTTAAAAGATGGCAAAGTATTGCTCCATGGCAACACTTGGCATACTGGTCTTAAATCAAAAGGAACATTTGACTTAAAAGACGAACGCATTTATGACATCGCCGTTGCAGGTGGTTACGTTGGCACTAAAGAAGAATACGCAACTATCGTTGGTGCAGAATTCGTTAGTGAAAAAGTTGAAGAACCAACCGAAGAAGAAAAACCAAAGAAAAACGTTAAAAATGTTTTTGCAAAACTAAAACGCGCTAAGAAAACGCATTATGTCGCCAATCCAATTGAAGGCGAATTAACCCTTCGCGCGATTCATGAAGCTCTAGTTGGCGGTAGTTATCGCCCAAGCTTTGGTGACTTTGAAGAAGAAGTTGGTAAATTAATCGTTGAAGCGGGCACAAACCGCAACGTTAAAATTGGGGTTCGTCCAGAAGCCTTCACGCTTGATAAAAACGATAATCCAGCGATTGAAGTTGAAGTGCTCTATATTGAACACATTGGCCGTGACATTACGATTGTTGGTAACGTCTTAGGTCAATCCCACCGCATTCGCGTTATTATCCCCGCCGAAGAACGGTACAAAGTTAAAGACAAAGTCGTTAAAGTATATCCAAAACGTTTCTATCTCTTTGATATTGATGGATCACGGATTCTATAGGTAACGACGATGAAAAAACTATGTATACGAAAGGAGGCGGACAATGAGTAGTGGACAAACCTATTTAGAAAAAGGGCCAATGCAAACGCGAAAATCGGTGCAGATCCCCATTTGGGCCAAAGCATTAATTGCCCTTTTACCAGCTTTAATCTTTTTAACACTGTTTACGATTTATCCAATTATTAATACAACGATCATTGGGTTTATTGAAAACTTTGCATGGCAATCTGGGATGGGTAGTTTCTCGCTGGCAAACTATTTCCGGCAACTCGATATGCACGTCGCATGGGATTCCTATTGGAAACCATATTTTGACGTCATTGAACCTGGAAACACCTTCCAACGCCCCTTAATGCCAATTGTTACCCTTAATAATTTCATTTCGGTGCTAAAAGACCCTGACTTTATTGGTGCGTTATGGAATACGACAATGTTAACCCTTATTTCTGTACCGCTTACCATTATCATTTCATTATTACTCGCGGTTTCTTTAAATAGCATTAAACCGTTAAGAGCAACTTATCAAACGATTTTCTTCCTTCCTTATGTGACAAACGCAATTGCGCTAGGGATGGTATTTAATACGTTATTCTCACCGCAGACCGGGGGAATTATGAACCAATTAGTGATGGCTTTTGGGGGAAGTCCACGTTCGTGGATTCACGATGGGTTTGACCGTGAAGGAACGATTAAACTTACAAAATTCTCACTAGGGTTTGCCATTACTGTGCAAACAGTGTGGACGGGACTCGCCTTTAAGATTTTAGTCTTTATGAGTGGTTTAGCAAGTATTGACCGTCAATATTATGACGCTGCTCGGATTGATGGGGCTACCCGTTCGACAATCTTTAGACGGATTACAGTTCCGCTTTTAAGTCCGCAAATTCTCTACATCACGATTACATCATTTATTGGCGCCTTTAAGGCATACCAAAGTATTATCGCGATTGTCGGGGTCGACCATACACACTTTGGTGGTACCGACGGACGGATGTGGTTAACGGTTGTTGGTTATATTTATCGCTTCCGTGAGACCAAGCTTCCTGTAGCGGCTGCCGGTTCTGTCATTTTACTTATTATTATTTTATTAATCACGCTCGTTCAGATGCAAGTCTCGAAGAAGCGCGTGCACTATTAAGGAGGGGAACATGGAAAAAGATAAAAACAAGCAACCTGAAGTCGTGCTTACGCCCGAAGAAGAAGCTAAACTAGCCCAAGTTGAAACTCCTACTGATGACGCGCGTTTTCAACCAAGCTATGAATTAGCGAAAGAATATAAAGGTCGGGCCATCTTCTTTAAGATTTTAACTTATTCATTCTTAACGTTATTCGCCCTCTTTATGTTATTACCATTCTGGTTTATGATTAGTGTCTCCATTAAGTCACCGCTTGAATATTCAAGTGAAGTGGCAACAGGGTTAAAACTATTTACCAGTAAACCAACGTTTGTAAACTTCCGTATCATTTTAGGTGGTAATTTAAACAATATTGAGCACCTTGTTCCGGGGGATTTACTCGCAACGATTACGTCAGCATCGAAGAAAGTAAGCTTCTTACCTTACTTCCTTAACACGACCATTGTTGCCGTTATCTCCACATTCTTTACGGTCATTACGACGATCTTAGCGTCCTTTGCCTTTGCCCGTCTTGAATTTAAAGGGAAAAATGCTTTATTTGCGCTTTTACTTGCCACGATGATGGTTCCAGGCGAAATGATGCTTATTACGAACTATCAAACCGCAGTCGGTATTGGCTGGGAAAATAGCTTTGCCGCGCTTATATTCGTCCACGGGGTTAGTGTCTTCTATATCTTCTATTTAAGACAAACATTCCAACAAATACCAAACGAACTATTTTTAGCCGCTAAAGTTGATGGTTACGGTGAATTTAGTTATTTATGGCGGGTTATGATTCCAATTGGCATGCCCACAATCGTGACGATTATCATTCTTAACGTCATGGGAAGCTGGAACGCCTTTATTTGGCCGACCCTCATTGCGTCTGGTAACAACAAATTCCTCTTTGATACGTGGGGAATTGAACACTCCATGCGCCTTGTTAGTAACGGGCTCATGAGCTTATTCTCGAGTGACTTTAGTGATTATGACACCGTTAAAATTGCCGGGTCGATGGTCATTAGTGCACCGCTCTTACTCGTGTTTATTATGTTTAGAAAATATATCATGAGTGGAGTATCAAGAAGTGGTATTAAAGGTTAATTTATTTATTAATCATAATATAATATATTTATAGAAAGGAAAAAATATATGAAACCAAGAAAAACAATATTTGGGATTACTGCTCTTCTAGTTGTCGCTGGTTTAACAGGTTGTGGCCGTCCACCAATTCCATCAGTTAATGATAGTCAAGGTGATTCGGTAACCCCTGGTCAAAAAACAAAAATTGATTTTTGGACCGGCTTTGGGGGCGCGGTTAACGGTGTTTTAGAACCGCTTATCGCCCGCTTTGAAGAAAAAAACCCCGACATTGATGTCATTTATGAATCAAAGGGTGGTTATCCAAACTTAAAACAAGCAATTAGCCAATCAGTTAGTAATAATGCGTTCCCGCATATCGCTAATGGTTATCCCGATCACTTCGCTGATTACGCTAACTCAAACATTATGCTTAACTTAGACACGAAGGACTTTATTCAAAATACTAATCCTGAAGTCGGCGTTAACATTGATGATTATTACACTGACTATATGAATGAAAACCGAGCACTTGTCGATGATGCGATCCTCGGACTTCCATTTAATAAGTCAACGGAAATTATGATTGCAAACCAAACATTCTTTGACGTTGCAAGTCAGTTTGACCCTGTCATTAAAATTCCTACCACATGGCAAGAATTAGAAACAGTGGGCGAAGCCTTACGTACTGTTGTCGAAACTAAAGGCTGGGTTGGCAAACTCGTTAAACATGACGGGACCGCTATTTCTAAACCTGACAAAGCAACGCCAGAACTCATTGCTGAAGTAGCGTTTGACATGTCCCTTCTTAAAAGCATGGATGAATTCATCCCCTTTAGCTGGGATAGTACCGCAAACTTCTTTATTACGATCTTACGGCAATGGGATGCTGAATATACAAGACGGGGAACGAACTTCCAAAAAGGAACAATCGAATTCCACCGCGGTGAAAGTTTAGAAAAAACCAAAGCTGCGCTTGCGTTCTTCCAACGACTCTATAATAAAAAAATCGTTGGTGTCCCGCAATCATTTGGGGAACAACTCTATTCATCCGTTCCATTTAAAAACGGTCGCTTAGTGTTAACGATTAGTAGTAGTGCTGGTGTTAAAGAAAACTTACCAGATGGCACGACTGACTATCCGTTTGACTTAAGTATTAACCCTATTCCTTTTAACGCTGATTTACCTGAAAATAAATACGTTATTTCCCAAGGAACAAACTTAGCCCTCTTCCGCCGCGGTAAAGCGACTGAAGACAAAACAAAACGCGAAAGAAACGCCGCCTGGCGCTTACTCCGCTACTTAACGTATGAAGTTAACTTTGAATTTGGTAAAGGAACATCATACTTCCCAGTTACCGATGGCACAAAGATTGCTGTTGATGAAAGCAGTGCTCGTTATCAAGACTACAAGCTTTATTCCGAATTCTTAGCCGCCACTGACGGCACAAGAACCGAACAGGTCGTCCGCGAAACCGCTAAACTTCAAGCAAATGTTTATCAAAACGAAGCTGAAGAGTGGAAAAAATTCGTTGACGCCGCCTTTCTTGGTTCTTCCCGCGTTCGTGATGAAGTCCAATTTGTCATGGGTAAAGTCTTTAGTGGCAAAACCCCAGAAGTAGCGATTAATGAAGTCGTCAGTAAACTTAGCGATTTCGTATAAAAAATAAAAGGAGAAAGAAATGAAAAAACATCTAAAAATAGTAACATTGTTACTCGCAGTTGGTTTGTTAGCAGGATGTAAACCAAAACCAAGTGTTGATCCTTCGGTTGATCCTGGAACATCAGTAAGTGAAGAACCAACATCGGAAGAAACACCATTAACGCAAGCCGAATTTGATTTAGCGATTGATGTTATTGCGAAAACCGTCCCCCTTGCCGTTGAACGCAATACCGGTTCAGTTATTCGCACGAACATTTATCGTAACGCGCAAGATCCTGCTGACCCAGTTCCAGAATTAAGAGATGGTAATGCAATTACCTTAATTACTGGTGGAACCTTATCATACGAAGATGAAGAAAATGAAGTTTA
>CAYTKX010000057.1:0-5681 GCA_964438495.1 uncultured Staphylococcaceae bacterium | reverse complement strand
CCTGGCATGAAAAAGGCCAGTTGGTAAGGAGGAGCAACAACATGAGTATGACAGATCCAATTGCAGATATGCTAACTAGAATTCGCAATGCAAATGCCTTAAATCACGAAACTGTTGCAATGCCTAGTAACAAAAACAAAGTGCAAATTGCTAAAATCTTAAAAGAAGAAGGCTATATTGTTGACTACGCCGTCAGTGGCGAAGTTAAAAAAGTATTAACCTTAGTCTTAAAATATGGTCCAAAAGGTGAAAAAGTTATTTCCGGCTTAAAACGGATTTCTAAACCTGGTTTACGGGTTACCACGACAAGCGATAAATTACCACGCGTCTTACGTGGCTTAGGCATCGCTATTATCTCAACATCACAAGGAATTATGACCGACAAGAAAGCCCGCGCCTTAGGCGTAGGTGGTGAAGTCGTCGCCTATGTGTGGTAAGGAGGGTTTATGTCAAGAATTGGTAATAAATTAATCACAATCCCAGAAGGGGTTAAAATTGAAGTAAACGGTAATGACATTACGGTTAAAGGCCCAAAAGGCGAAAACCATGTCCACCTTCCGGCCAACATTAGCTTAGATTTCAGCGAAGAAGGCACAATCGTTGTCAAACGCGCCAACGAAATTAAACAAACAAAACAAAATCACGGCACCGTCCGTTCACTATTACATAACGCCATTGTCGGCGCTAGTGAAGGCTATACAATCAAACTCGACATTATCGGGATTGGTTACCGCGCAAGTATGAAAGGCGATAGCGTCTTACTTGATGTCGGCTATAGTCACGAAACGGTAATCGCACCGCATCCTGGAGCGACCATCAGTGTGGAAAACCCCACAACCGTCGTCGTAACCGGATACAATAAACACGCTGTTGGCCAAACCGCAGCACTTATTCGCGCCGTACGTAAACCAGAACCTTATAAAGGTAAAGGAATTAAATACCGTGATGAAAAAGTCATTCGTAAGGAAGGAAAGCGCGCAGGCGCTAAGAAATAAGGGTGAATATTTATGGTTAAACAAATTAAACGTAATGAAATTAGAAAACGTCGCCATCGCCGCATTCGGCGCAAAATTAGCGGCACCCATGACATTCCCCGCTTAGTTGTCTTCCGCAGTAACAAACACATCAGTGTCCAACTAATCGATGACGTCAATGGAGTAACCTTAGGTAGTACCGGTTCACTCCAACTTAAATTAGAGCACGGTGATAACGTCGAATCCGCCGCCAAAGTCGGAGCGGAAATTGGTAAAATCGCCTTAGCCCTTAAAATTAAAAAAGTTGTCTTCGATCGTGGTGGTTATCTCTACCATGGTCGGATTAAAGCATTAGCAGATGCGGCCCGTGAAGCCGGGTTAGAATTCTAAGGAGGAGAGAGAAAATGGAAGAAAACAAGAAACCAGTTGAACAAACTGAAGAAGTCGTTGCTGAAGTTAGCGCTGCTCCAAAAGAAGAAGCACCCGCTCCGCGTCGTGGTCGTGGACCAAGACGTGAAGGTGGCCCCCGTGGTCGTGGTCAACGGCGCCAAAATCGCCCGGTCAAAGACTATGAAGAACGGGTTGTAGCGATTAACCGCGTCAGTAAAACAACGAAAGGCGGCCGTCGTTTACGCTTTACCGCCATTGTCGTTATTGGCTATGGCAAAGGACGTTACGGTTTTGGAAACGCCAAAGCCCAAGAAGTACCTGACGCCATCAAAAAAGCAATTGAAGTTGCCAAAAAGAATACTTTCACCGTTGAACTTGTCAAAGGTGACACCATCGCTCACGAAATCATCGGCCGCTTTGGTGCGTGTAAAGTGTTCTTAAAACCAGCCCCAGAAGGTACCGGAGTTATTGCCGGTGGTCCAGTTCGGGCAATCTTAGAACTCGCAGGTGTACGTAACGTTTACTCTAAAGTTTACGGCTCACGGACGCCATTAAACATTTTGAAAGCTACCGATAACGGCCTTAAAGGCTTAAAACGGGCCTCCGAAGTTAAAAGACTTCGCGAGTTAGCGTAAGAGGAGGTATAGTTATGAAATTACATGAACTTACTTACACTAAAGGAGCAAAGAAAACAGCTAAAAGACTTGGTCGGGGAATTGGCTCTGGTACCGGAAAAACATCTGGTAAAGGTGAAAAGGGCCAAAAAGCGAGAAGCGGTGGCGGCACAAGACTTGGTTTTGAAGGCGGACAAATGCCTTTATACCGGCGAATTCCTAAACGGGGATTCAACAACGTCAATAACGTTAAATTCGCCGTTGTAAACTTAGAAGAACTTAATATCTTCGATGAAGGAAGTGTAGTTACTCCTACCTTACTCGTCGAAAAAGGTCTTATCTCGAATAAAGAAAGTCACGGTGTTAAAATTTTAGCCCGTGGTGAACTAAGTAAAAAACTAACCGTTAAAGCCCACAAATTTTCACAAAAAGCGAGTGAAGCTATTGTTAAGCTAGGCGGAAAAGCAGAGGTAATCTAAGATGAGAAAGATCGCTGCTATATTCAAGAATAAAGAAATTGTCGATCGTATTTTCTTTACGATCATGATTATGTTTGTCTTCCGAATTGGCGCTGCGATTACTGTTCCTGGCGTCACCCTTAGTGACTTCAGTTTCCAAAATAACGATGCGTTCGGACTTATGAACTTACTCGGTGGGGGCACATTACAACAATTTAGTGTGTTCGCACTCGGGGTTAGTCCTTACATTACCGCCTCCATTATCGTCCAATTATTATCAATGGACGTCTTACCAGCCTTAACCGACCTTGCAAATCAAGGGGATTACGGCCGCAAGAAGATGGAAATGACGAACCGCTACTTAACACTTATGTTAGGAGCAGTTCAAGCTTACGGCGTCATCGTTACCATGGAAAATCAAAGTTATATTACGCTTGCCTCATCAACATTCTGGTCATATACATACATTATTACCGTCATGCTTGCCGGAACGATGCTTGTTATGTGGCTTGCCGACCAAATAAGTAGCAAAGGCATTGGTAACGGTATCTCGATGATTATCTTCGCCGGGATCGTTAGCAGCCTCCCCCAACAAATTATTCGCGCCTACCAAAACTGGTTAAGCGATAAAGTTGGCCAAGGAAGTCAACAATTATTCATCGGATTATTACAATTTGGTGTTTATGTGTTTAGCTTCTTACTTATTATTGGATTTATTACATTCATTGAAACGAGCAAACGGAAAATTCCGGTGCAACACGCTGGTAAAAGCGGGCAAACCCGGAAAATGGCGCAAGCTAGTTTCTTACCAATTAAGATTAATAGTGCCGGGGTTATTCCGGTCATCTTCGCTAGTTCGATCATGATGGCCCCGTCAATTATCGCTTCGTTTATAAGCGGCACGAACTTAGAAGCCGAGTGGTTAAAAATCTTTAACTCCAGTGCGACGGTTACGATGCCGTGGTTTAACGGGGAAACATGGCAAATGCCGTGGGGACTCATTATTTATCTCTTCTTAATTGTCGTCTTTGCGTTCTTCTACGCGAAGTTACAAATTAATCCGGAAAAACTTGCGGAAAACTTCCAAAAAAATGGTAGTTACATTCCTGGTGTTCGCCCTGGTGCGGAAACCGAACGGTATGTTAGCAAAGTTCTTAACCGGATAACCGTCATTGGCGCCTTCAGTTTAGCGCTTATCGCCGCCTTACCGATTGTCCTTGTCCTACTTAAAGTAGTGCCCGACCAAAGCTTAGCCTTAGGCGGAACCGGACTTATCATTGTCGTCGGCGTTGCCATTGAAGTTAATAGCCAAATCGACGGCTTACTCGCTGGACGCTCCTTTGAAGAGCAAGGCAGCATTCTAGGAGGGTAGATATTATGAGTAATATTATATTATTAGGGCCACCAGGTGCCGGCAAAGGCACCTTGGCCAAACAATTAATTGCTATTTATAAAATCCCCCACATCTCAACGGGTGATATGTTTAGAGAAGCAATTAAAAATGGTGAACCATTAGGAAGACTTGCCGCAAGTTACATTAACGAAGGCCACTTAGTGCCTGACGAAGTAACAATCGGTATTGTGCGTGAAAGACTTAGCCAACCCGATTGCGCAAATGGATATCTTCTTGATGGCTTCCCGCGTACCTTAGTGCAAGCAGCAGCGCTTGACACGATTGGTAGCGATCTTGGCCGCGCCATTAACGTCGTCATTAACATTACATGTGCCGAAGAAGAACTAGTAAGAAGAATTACTGGTCGGCGCGTCTGTCGTAAATGTGGTACGCCTTATCACATGATAACGATGAAACCAAAAGTTGAAGGCGTTTGTGATGAATGTGGTGGCGAATTATTCCAACGTAAAGATGATACAAAGGAAAGCTTACTCGTTCGCTTAGACCATTATTATCATGAAACAAAACCATTAGAAGCATTTTATGCCCAAAAAGGTTTATTACATGAAATTGATGGCGGAACTGGCATCCAAAAATCATTAAAAGCGGCCCAAAAAATTATCGATGGAGCGGCAAAGTAGTGATTAGCCTTAAGTCGCCCCGCGAAATCTTACTCATGAAAGAGTCAGGTCGCATCGTAAGCCTCGTCTTTAAAACGCTTAAAGATGAGCTTAAACCAGGAATGTCCACGAAAGATGTCGACGCTATTGCGCGTGATGTCATCCTTAAAGAAGGCGGCATTCCAACATTTCTTAACTACAACGGGTTCAAGGGCAATGTTTGTGTTTCAGTCAATGACACACTAATTCATGGCATCCCTAGTAAACGCATCATCTTAAAAGATGGGGACATCGTCAGTGTTGACGTCGGCGTAACAAAAAACGGCTATATTGCTGATGCGTGCCGCACCTTCATGATCGGAAACGTAAGTGATGCCGCCCGAAATCTCGTTAAAGTAACCGAAGAAAGCTTCTTTTATGCCCTTGATAAAGTGGCAAAACCAGGCAATCATATCGGAGATATAGGTCATGCGATTCATGAATACGCAACCCGCCACGGCTATACCGTGACGAGTGAATTTACTGGCCATGGTGTCGGAAGAAGACTCCATGAACCGCCAGTGGTACCTAATGTTGGCACTATTGGTCACGGTCCACTTCTTAAAGTAGGAATGACCTTAGCAGTAGAGCCAATGTTAAACGAAGGGTTAGTCGACCTTGTCGTCTTAAAAGACGGTTGGACCGTCAAAACGAAAGACGGAAAGTTAGCAAGCCATTATGAAAACACTATCGTTATTACCGAAAATGGCTATGAAGTATTAACAATGGGAGAGGAATAATATGGCAAAATCTGACGTTATTACCGTCGAGGCGAAAGTAGTTGAATGTTTACCAGGGGTAAACTTTAAAGTACAACTAGACAACGGACACATTATTATGGCCCACGTTTCTGGTAAAATCAGGATGTATAACATTCGCATTCTACCAGGTGATCGTGTCGCAGTTGAAATTTCGCCCTATGATTTAACACGGGGCCGCATTACATATCGGTATAAGTAACCGAATAGGAGGAAACATTATGAAAGTAAGAGCCTCAGTCAAACCAATTTGCGATAAATGCCGGGTCATTCGCCGTAAAGGAACCGTAATGGTTATTTGCGAAAACCCAAAGCATAAGCAAAGACAAGGGTAAGGAGGAAAAAGAATATGGCACGTATAGTTGGTGTAGATATTCCAAATGACAAACGCGTCGTTGTTAGTCTTCAATACATTTACGGTGTTGGACTTTCAAC
>CAYTKX010000056.1:0-5870 GCA_964438495.1 uncultured Staphylococcaceae bacterium | reverse complement strand
GAAATTGAAAATAAATTACATTGGCTCCGTGATTTTGTCGGTATTAGTTACCAAACGGGTGATAACGCAAAAGAATATATGGAAACACTGACGAAAGAAATCTTTGAAACAAGTGTTTATGTTTTTACTCCGAAAGGAAACGTCATCGAATTACCGCAAGGGGCGACCCCGCTTGATTTTGCTTATAAAATTCACACTAAAGTTGGGGATAGTGCCGTTGGTGCGCTTGTTAATGATAAATTAGTCGCGATGAATACGCCGCTTAAAACCGGTGATATATGCGAAATTAAAACGAGTAAGACCGCCACGGGACCAACCGAATCATGGCTTAACATTGCAACCACGAATAGTGCTCGTACCCACATTCGAAAAGTACTCGCGCGGAAAAATCAATTATTAACGCGGGATGAAAACATTGAAAAAGGCCGTAATTCACTCTATGACGCCTTTAAAGAACGCGGCTTTAATGAACATGAAGTCGAACCTTATGTAAATAAAGGCGCGGTGTTAAAACATTTTGGTGTTGATGATTATAATGAGCTATTACTGCTCGTATATTCAAGAAATATTACCCCAAGTAGCATTTTAGATTATTTAAAACTTGATCGACGCGACCATATTGGCAAAATGCTTAGTAAAGGGCGGAAAGTTGAAGACGCTAAAAATCCCGTCTTAGTACCGGGCGCAGGAACGGTCGCGGTTACTTTAGGCAATTGCTGCACCCCAATTCCGGGGGATGAGATTGTTGGTTACATTACAAAAGGAAAAGGTATTACCGTCCACCGCATTACGTGTCCTAACGTTATTAATGTTATTGACCGGACAGTCGAAGTCATTTGGAACCCAGCAAGTCAAACTAAATTATACCCTCTTGATTTAAGTGTTAAATGTTTAGACCGCGATAATTTACTCGTCGATATTATGAACGCTTTAAGCCAGGCAAAGGTTTCAATGAGTAAAATTAAGGCTACATATCATCCGACAACGAGAACAAGTGTCATTGATGTAACGATTTTAATTGGCGATTTAAGTCAACTTAGCAGTGTCCAAAATATTATCGGTCAAGTTGAGTCAGTTTATAAAATTGAACGTGTTTTCCATTAAAAAGTCGCTAAAAGTATATTATTAGTAGTTTTATAGTAAATAGTTAGTAAATATTACAATGATGATAAATTGACTAAGCATCTTTTTTAATTTATAATTAAAAGGTCTAAGACATGGTTTCGTTTAAAGAATAGATATAGAGACTAGTTGGGTGGTGGAAAACTAGCAAAAAACTTTAAATTGAAGACACCATCGAGACATGTCCTTAAAAAATAAGAGGACCGTAGACGTCGTTACCGTCTTGAGTGCGTTATTTTAACGAAGTAAGGTGGTACCGCGGATCTTTCCGTCCTTATACTACCTTTTTTATTTAATAGGAGGAAATTTATGGCTAGTATTAATAGTCCCAAAGGGACCCATGACTTAATAAGTAACGAGGCTCGCGCTTATAAATATATTAGTGACATATGTGAAGAAGTTGCGACGTTATACGGATTTAATCCGTTACATACCCCAATTTTTGAAGCAAATGAACTCTTTGCGCGTGGTGTTGGCGACGCTACCGACATAGTGCGTAAAGAAATGTATGTTTTTAAAGACAAAGGTAATCGCTTAATGGCGCTTCGTCCTGAAGGAACAGCCGGGGTAATACGAAGTATTATCGCCAATAAGCTTTACGCCACGAATGATTTACCGCTTCGCTATTATTATAGTGGGCCCATGTTCCGCTATGAAAGACCACAACTCGGTCGTTATCGTCAATTTCACCAATTTGGCGTTGAAAGTGTCGGTATCGGCGGGGTTTATGACGATTTAGAAGTTATCTTACTCGCGGTCCATGCCTTACAAGCGCTTGGCTTTGATACGATTACAACACGGATTAATAGCTTAAGTACACGCGAAACCCGTGAAAAGTATAAAGAATCATTAAAAGAGTATTATAAAGAGCATCTTGATGAAGTATGTGGTGACTGTAAAGTTCGCTATGAGCAAAATCCGCTACGGATGCTTGATTGTAAAGTTGAACATGACGTTGAACTTGCGAAAAAAGCGCCTAAAATTACTGACTTTTTAACCGAAAACGATAAAAAAGACTTAGAATTTGTTAAAGACGCCTTACTCGGCTTTAATATTGAAACAACGATTGACTTTTCCTTAGTGCGCGGTCTTGATTATTATTCTGGTATCGTCTTTGAATTTGAATACTTACCACCTTCTGGTAAAAATTATGGGGCTATCGGTGGTGGTGGTCGCTATGATAAGTTAGTAAATGATTTAGGCGGTCCTGCTTTAGAAGGAGTCGGCTTTGCTTTTGGGATTGAACGCTTATTCCACATCTTAAATGAAGAAGGAAAGCTTGATCATACGGCTGTTAATGATGATTTACTTATTATTAGTGTCGGTGATACAGCGCGCTTTGACGCCTATAGCTTACTTACAAGTTTACGGACCCACGGCGTCCGGGCAACGACAAACTTTAGTGATAAATCATTTAAATCACTCTTTAAAATCGCTGAATTAAGAGGTGCAAAATACGCACTTATCATCGGTGAAAATGAAGTTAATAATCAAGTAGTAAGTGTGCGCGACCTTGAAAGTCAAAGTCAAGTTGAAGTGCCTTATCAAGAAATTGTTAACTATATTTTAGAAAAGCTTGGCTTTAATCATCATCACCATCACGAAGAGTGTGATTGTGATTGTGAAGGGCATGAACATCATAAATGTAAATGCGAATGTGATGAGCATGATGAATGCACATGTGATTGTGAGTGTGATGGCGAATGTACATGTGGGGAATGTAATTGTACATGTCCTGAGTGCTCGCCAAAAAAGAAAGAAGAATAGGTAAAGAATATGTATCGCAGTATTGAAAACGGACTAATAAATGAAACTTTAGTCGGTAAAAGTGTCAAAATCATTGGCTGGGTCGCTAAAAAACGTGATTTAGGTAGTTTAACCTTTGTCGATTTACGGGACCGCAGTGGCATTGTCCAAGTTTTAATTAATGAAAATATCGCTCGGCCCGAAATTCGTAATGAATATATTTTACAAATTGAAGGGACCGTCGTTTTAAAAAGTGTCCCCAACCCCCAATTAAAGACGGGGAAAGTTGAAGTAGTAGCGACGAAAGTAACTTTAATTAATAAAGCGAAGAATCCGCCGCTTATTATTGCTGACGAAACTGACGCGCTTGAAGACGTCCGCCTTAAATACCGTTATTTAGATTTAAGAAGACCAGTTTTACAAAATAAGCTCATGACAAGAGCAAAAATCACGAGAGCAACCCGTGCTTTTCTTGATAATGAAGGCTTTATTGAAATTGAAACCCCGATTTTAACGAAGTCAACTCCGGGTGGCGCACGTGACTATTTAGTGCCTTCACGCTTAAACCCGGGAACTTTTTACGCTTTAGCGCAATCACCACAAATATATAAACAACTATTAATGATTGGCGGGCTTGAAAAGTATTATCAAATCGCCAAATGCTTCCGTGATGAAGATTTACGGAGTGACCGCCAACCCGACTTTACACAAATTGATATTGAAACAAGTTTTATGACGTATGACGAAGTCTTAACGTTAAACGAAAAGCTTTTAAAACATATCTTTAAAGAAGTTATTAATTACGACTTAAAATTACCCTTACAGCGTTTAAGTTATCATAAAGCGATGGAAAAATACGGTAGTGATAAACCAGATATTCGTTTTGATTTATTCATCGAAGACGTAAAAGACGCTTTAAAAGGAGAAGAATTCTTCAAAGAACATCGTGAAGTACGCGCTATTGTTATTAATGACCCTGAAAATAAATTAAGTCGCAAAGTAACTGATGAATTTAATGTTACCGCCAAGCGTTACGGTTTAAATTATTTTGCCGTTCTTAAATATGATGGCCAAGCTTTTACTGGTGGCTTTAGTAAAAATATAAGTGCGCCCGAAGCTTTAATTAAAACACTTAACTTAGTGAAAGATGACGTTGTCTTTCTTGCCTTTGGCGCGCCTTTAATGCGTTTACTAAGTGGTTTAGGAGCGTTACGCTTAAACCTCGCTAAAATGTTTAATCTCATAAATAGCAAAGAATACGGTGTTTTATGGGTTGATTCATTCCCCTTATTTGCTTATGATCCAGAAACGAAGAAATATGTCAGTGAACATCACCCTTTTACCCAACCATTAAATAGTGATCTTCATAAACTTGATTCTAAACCCGAAGAAGTATTAAGTTATGCTTACGATATCGTCATTAACGGTTATGAAGCCGGCGGCGGTAGTATGCGGATTTATGATCAAGACTTACAAAATAAGATTTTTGAAATATTAGGCTTAAGTGATGAAGAAATTAATTATTTATTTGGTTTTTTCATTGAAGCTTTAAAATATGGCACGCCCCCGCATGGCGGCATTGCCTTTGGCCTTGACCGTTTAACGATGGTCTTAAGTGGGACTGATGATATTCGTGATGTCATCGCTTTCCCTAAAAACTTAAAAGGGGCAAGTTTAATGAGTGAAGAGCCTTCTAAAGTTACTAATTTACAATTAGATGAATTATATATTAAAATAAAAAGAGGAAGTGAGGACTAAATTATGTGTTTTAGGAAACGAAACAATGTCGACGCCTTAAGTGTTGCCGCAATAAGAGCAACAGTGATTGATGTCACTAATAAGGCTAATAGTGGCCACCCCGGTATGGCAATTGGGAGTGCTCCGCTACTTTATAATCTTTATAAAAACCACCTTAAAATCAACCCAAAAGACCCGCATTGGGTCGCTCGGGATCGCTTTGTTTTAAGTGCAGGTCACGCAAGTGCGCTTTTATATACCGTGCTCCATCTTGCAGGATACGACGTCTCGCTTGATGATTTAAAGGCCTTCCGCCAATTAAATAGTATTACTCCCGGGCACCCCGAATATAAGATGACCCCAGGGGTTGATGCGACGACTGGACCACTTGGGCAAGGATTAGGAAATGCCGTTGGTATGGCGCTTGCTGAAGCATCACTAGTCGCCCGCTTTCCAAAGTATGCCCATCTTTTAGGTCATTATACGTATGCTTTAGTCGGTGACGGCTGTTTACAAGAAGGTATTAGCCAAGAAGTTATTTCTTTTGCCGGCCACCAAAAACTTAATAAATTAATTGTCTTTTATGACGCTAATGATATTACGCTTGACGGTCCACTTAGTGATTCATTTAGTGAAAATGTGGAAATGCGTTTTAAAGCAAGTGAATGGAATGTCTTAAAAATTGCAAGTGGTAATAACTTAAAAGCGATTGATAAAGCGATTCGGAAAGCAAAAAGAAGCGATAAACCGACACTTATCATTATGAAAACAATCATTGGCCAAGGTAGTCGCCAACAAGGCACCCATAAAGTCCACGGCGCTCCGCTTGGGGAATTAGATGGCACTTTTGCTAAGGGCACCTACCTTTATCCAAACGCCGCCTTTGAAATTCCTTTACCGGTTTATGAAGGAATGCGCGCTTCAATTCAAAAAAATAGTCATAAAGCCTATGAAGCATGGACCAAAGGCTTAAATCAACTAAAAGAAGATGCCAGTGTCGAAGGTGAAGACTTAAAATTATCTTTAACTGACGACATCCAAGAAGTATTAGACAAACTTAACTTAACCTTTGAAGATGAATTAAGTGAAGCAACCCGCAACACAAGCGGCAATATCTTAGCAGCCTTAAACCGCCATTTACCCCATGTTATGGGTGGAAGTGCTGACGTTGCCAGTAGTGTTATGACCATTATTAACGGCGAAACTAATTTCACCGCGAAAAACCGGGTCGGCCGGAACATTAATTTTGGCATTCGTGAATTTGG
>CAYTKX010000055.1:0-5874 GCA_964438495.1 uncultured Staphylococcaceae bacterium | reverse complement strand
CGCACCATTTTATCTTGCACTTCAATCGGCATTGACGTACTAAAACCTTGTAAATACATTGAATCAGTAAAGCGTGATTCTGGTTCAATAAATAATTGATGGCGTTCTTTATCGCTAAAGCGGACGATCTTATCTTCAATACTAGGACAATATCTTGCCCCCGTTCCATGTACAAACCCGCCATACATCGCTGATTCATGAAGATGGAGATTAATTAGGTCATGGGTTTCGGGTTCGGTATATATTAAATGACATATAATTTGTTCTTCAAGCGTAATATAACGGTCCGTCATATATGAAAAATTTAAGTATCCAGCCATTCCTTTTTCAACTTGCATTTTTGAATAATCAATGGAGTCACTTTTAATGCGTTGCGGTGTTCCCGTTTTAAGTCTAAATAGATTTAACCCCATTTTTGCAAGGTAAGGCGATAATCCTTTCGAGTTTTGATCACCTTCTGGACCTTCATCTTTTACAGTGTGACCAATTAAGATGGTGGATTCCATATAAGTTCCGGTCGTTAAAATAACTGCTTTTGCAAAAAGTTTAGTCCCGTCTTTTAAAAGTACGCCGTAAACACTATTTTCATCGTGAAGCAAAGAAGTAACCATTGCTTCTAAGACTTCTAAGTTTGGTGTATTTAACACAACACTTTGCACATGTTTTGGATAACCTATCTTATCTTCTTGCGCTCTTAAACATTGGACACCAGGACCTTTACTCGTGTTTAGCATTTTAATTTGTAATGGATCATGATCAGCAAAAAGCCCCATCATGCCCCCTAAAGCATCAATTTCCCGCACCACGATGCCTTTAGCGCTTCCCCCAATATTTGGGTTACACGGCATATTGGCAATCTTTTCAATGTTTAAAGTTAAAAGCAGGGTCTTTTTACCCATGTGGGCACTAGCAAGGGCCGCTTCAACACCAGCGTGACCCCCGCCGACAACGATGACATCGTAATTATTTTTCATTAACCAAGGGAACCTTCCATGTCTAATTTAATTAGACGATTGAGTTCAACCGCATATTCCATCGGTAACTCACGGGAGAATGGTTCAATAAAGCCCATAATAATCATTTGCGTGGCATCTTCTTCGGTTAAGCCCCGACTCATTAAATAAAAGAGTTGTTCTTCACTAATTTTGCTAACCGTTGCTTCATGTTCAATAAATGATTGATTATTGTGCATTTCGTTTGTTGGAATCGTATCACTTTTACTAATTCCATCTAAGATTAAAGTGTCACATTCAATGTGGGTTTGTGAATTAATCGCTTCTTTAGCATGACGCACTAAGCCGCGATAATTAGCAATACCGCCACTATGGACTACTGATTTTGAAATAATAGTACTTGAAGTGTTCGGGGCTAAATGGATCATGCGGGCACCCGCATCTTGATTTTGACCTTTACCAGCGACAGCAATTGAAATAGTTGTACCACGCGCACCTTCTCCTCTTAATACACAAGAAGGATATTTCATGTTCACAAAACTACCGATGTTACCATCAATCCATTCCATTTGTCCGTTTTCCCAAACATCTGCTCTTTTAGTAACAAGGTTAGCGATGTTATTGGACCAGTTTTGAATGGTTGTATAGCGACATTTAGCGTTTTTATGAATAATAATTTCCACAATCGCTGCGTGTAATGAATCTTCACTATAAACAGGAGCGGTACAACCTTCTACATAATGGACCATCGCTCCTTCATCAACAATGATAAGTGTTCTTTCAAATTGACCCATCTTAACAGCGTTAATACGGAAGTAGCTTTGTAATGGTTTTTCTAAACAAACCCCTTTAGGAACATAAATAAAAGAGCCACCACTCCAAACAGCACCGTTTAAAGCTGCGTATTTATTATCAGTGTATTTCACAACTGTATTAAAATATTTTTTAAATAGTTCCGGATGTCTTTTAAGTGCTTCATCGGTCGAAAGGAAGATAACTCCTTTTTCCTCAAATTCTTTAATCATATTATGATAAACAACTTCTGAATCATATTGCGTAGCCACTCCGGCTAAAAACTCACGTTCTGCTTCAGGGATACCAAGTTTTTCAAAAGTGTTCTTAATTTGTTCAGGCACTTCATCCCAACTTCTTGTTTCCCCAGCGACAACGCGGTTAAAGTATGTATATGAATCAAAGTCAATTGATGATAAATCGGGTCCAAAGGGCGGGTTTTTCATTTTAAGAAAAGCGTCGAGTGCTTTTAAACGAAACTCTAGCATCCACTCTGGTTCATTTTTATAGGCTGAAATTTGGCGGACAACTTCTTCATTAAGTCCAACGCCAGTATCAGCAATTGATGTATGTTCATCGGCAAACCCATATTCATAGGCACCAAATTTTAAATCGTCTTTTTCTGCCATATTACTGCTCCTTTTTTTGATGTTGAAGGATTAACTCCTTTACTCCATCCCATCCGATGGTCGCACATCGAATTCGACTTGGTTGTTTCATCGTGTTCGCAAATACAATTGCTTCATTAAGTAAGCTTTCATCAAAGACTTCGTTATTTAGCATCTTATGATATTCAGCAATAATCTTTAAAACATCTTCAATGTTCATGCCTTCAATCATTTCTAATAAGATTGATGTTGAAGCGACGCTTATGGTACAACCAAAACCATCAAAATAACCAACTTCTACAATATCGTTTACGACCTTTAAATAAAGCGTAAAATCATCAATACATCCTGATGAATTAAGGTGCATTTGCATAAATTCACCTGGGTTTTGCGGGGTTTCTTTGTGATAAGGGTTTTCATAATGGGCTAAAATAGTGGCCCGCATTAACTCTTTATTAAAAGTAGGCATCTAAGAAATCCTCCGCTGTTTTTGCAGCTTCTACAAAAGCATCAATATCTTCTTTTGTCGTATATAAATAGATACTAGCGCGCACTGTTCCTAATTCATTTAAGTAATGCTTAAGAAGTTTTGCACAATGTTGACCACTTCTTACCGCAATGTTTTTACTATTAAAATAAGTAGCGGCATCTTGCGCGTAAACACCGCGGACATTAAAAGTAATAATCCCTGTTGGCGCGTCTTCATTGTATATAACAATATGATCTAACTTACGAAGTTTTTCTAGGGCATATTGCTTTAAGTTATATTCGTGCTTAGCGATATTTTCTATCCCTAATTTATTAATATAAGTAAGCGCTGCGTGTAAGCCGTAAATTGCTTCAATATTTAAAGTTCCCGCTTCAAATTTTTCTGGGACTTTCATAAAGGTAATATCACAATCAGTCGTGTAACTTAAGTTCATTCCTCCACCAGATAAGAAAGGGGGCATAACATCAAGTAGTGCTTTTTTTCCGTATAAAATGCCAATTCCGGTTGGCGCTAACATTTTATGACCACTAAAGGCAAGAAAATCAATATCTAATTCTTGGACATCAATTTTAAGATGAGGGACACTTTGCGCGCCATCAACAACGATAAGTGAACCGTTATCGTGAACGACTTCAGCAATCGCTTTAACATCATTGACATAACCAAGCACATTACTAACATGGGTAATTGCTACTATTTTAGTGCGTGGTGTTAAATGTGCTTTTACGATTTCAGGCGTAATATAGCCATCTTCACTAAGCGGCATTAAAATAACTTCCGCTCCTACTTCTTTTGCAATTTCAAACCACGGTAAAGTGTTAGAGGAATGTTCAGCAATTGATAATAAAATTTCGTCACCTTTATGTAAGAATTGATGACCAAAACTAAAGGCAACAATGTTTAAAGACATAGTTGTTCCTTGGGTAAAAATTATTTCTGACGCTAGTTTAGCGCCAATAAAATCTTTGACTAATTCCCGCGTATCATCTAACTTTTTATCGACTAAGTATGCATCATGATAATCACCGCGTCCACTATTAGCGGTTTCTTTACTTAAATAATGAGTAACGGCATTAATAACACTTTGTGGCTTATATGTTGTAGCGGCGTTATCAAGATAAATCGTTTTACTATTTTTAAAGACCGGAAAATCTTCACGGATTTTATAAACATCGTACATTAGATTACTCCTTCAAGCTCAGCAATAAATCTTTCTTTCAAGGTGTCATCATCAATATAATTAATGATTGGTAGTAAATACCCTTTCGTAATTAATTGCTTGGCTTCTAATTCGGTTAGACCGCGTGAATTTAAATAATATAAATGTTCCGCATTAACGCGACCCACTGTCGCGGCGTGACTCGCGGCAATAACGTCGTTATGATATATGTTTAAGATTGGATCAGCTTGGGCGACACTGCCTTCATCAAAAACAATAATACGCGCTGTTTGATGGGTTTCCGCCCCTTTTACTTCTTCGTAAATTGTCGAATCACCAGTAAAAATAAGGGTTGACTGATCTAAAACAACCCCATAATTTTGCATGTCCGCATATGACTTTGCGCCAAAATGGGAGAAGGAAATTTTAAACACTTTTTTATCAGTGTTTTGTGAATAACTTGATAGATGCCAATTCGCTTTTGAACGCTCGCCAAGTAATTTTGTTTCAATATTAAACTTACGGTTACCCGCGCTAAAATCAGGGACAATTAAATCAATCTCCACCCCTTCTAAAAGGTGAATCTCGCGATTAATAACGACATCTTCATTTTCGCAAACAAAAACGATTTTCCCACGCGCACATTTATCAATAATATAGGTGATTAAACCCGCTTTTGAACGTAAAACTATGACAAAATCAATGTCTTTTTGTGATTTTAGTGTAATTTTACTTACTTCGTTAGGTAAATCTTTTTCGTCTAAAATATGGTAATAAGTATCATTATTACTTAAGGTTAACACTCCATTTTGAAGGTGTTTTTCACTAATATTTAATTGATTGAACTTACTCATTTTTTCGTACTTTCATTAATGGCGCATGATTCTAAAATAATCGGGCGACTATCTTCTCTTTCAATGCTAATATTATGTTCAATTTGAATCCATTCATAACCTTCTTGGTCAATCCGATTAATGACTTCCATGCCCCCTTCAACAGCGACACGACCATTAATCATAACGACCGCTCTGGTCGGGTTAATTAATTCATAAAGTCTAGCGTAGTGACTAATAACTAAAAATGAACGTTTATCACTTTTTTCGTTATTAATTTGGTTCGCGACAATTTTAATGCCATCCACGTCAAGTCCGCTATCGATTTCATCAAGCATCGCAAGTTCAGGATTTAAAAGTTTCATCTGCATAATTTCATGCCGTTTCTTTTCCCCACCCGAAAACCCTTCGTTAAGACTACGGTTTGCAAGATCAAGCGGCATTTGCATTTCTTTACTTGCTTTATCAAGAACGCGGAATAACTCTAATGGTTTAATTGGTTTTTCGCGTTTTGCGTTAATTGCGGCCCGAATAAAGTCACTAATGATGACGCCCGGTACTTCACTTGGATTTTGCATTGCTAAAAATAACCCAGCGCGTGCTCTTTCATCGACACTCATCGTTAAGACGTCTTGGCCCTTATAAATAATTTCCCCTTCAGTTACGACATAATTTGGATGCCCCATAATAACTGATAGAAGCGTTGATTTGCCGTGTCCGTTTGGACCAAGCAAGGCGACAACTTCGCCACTTTTAACCGTAAGGTTCACACCGCGTAAGATTTCAACATCGTTTACTCTCGCGTATAAATTTTTAATTTCTAGTATCACCATATAAAACTCTCTTTCCTTAGTTCCGCATATACAATACCTTAAAATGCAACAAAAATAAACTGTTTTACTAACCTATTTTTATATAAAAATAAGGAAAGCGAGTTTTTGAGCCCTTTTTTGCTTATAATTGTTGAATTGACTTTAACTTAAGTATAGAATATAAAAGCATATTATTTAGGAGGTATAGCATTATATGAGAAAACCAA
>CAYTKX010000054.1:0-5916 GCA_964438495.1 uncultured Staphylococcaceae bacterium | reverse complement strand
CTATCAGCGACTCTTTCTGCGGTTTGGGATAGTTTAGGAACGGGATGTTCTTATTAAGCTCATAGTAGATGACCATGATGAAATTGTAGAGCTCATCGCTACTGGCCTCTTCATGCGAGTTGCGCAGCTGTACGTTATCGAAAATTTCGTGGGCAAGGGTACGAGCATTTTCGATCTCTCCAGCGAGAACATGTGCAATTACATTGCGATTCTTCACCTCTAGCTCACTGTAGTCACTCGCTTCTCGTAACACCCCACTGAAGCGTTGAAAGTGAATATTCTGACGTTTCGCATGGCTGTGAGCAATCGATGCACTCAAAATTGCTTGAGCGATCTCCTCGAGATTGGTAAATGGTAGGCCCGAGCCAGTCTTGAAAGAGTGTAGGACACTGTTACCTGCAATTTGTTCAATAATCTTTGTCCCCTGACGGGTGAAGATGAGGAGGGTAATACGATCAATGGTGGGGAAGTAACACACTTGTAGTAAGGGGATAAAGCGACTGCCCTGAAATATTGAACGTAGTCGCTCTTCGCTACACCCACTGATAACCAAGGCAAACCCCTCTTCCGTTGTAATGCCCTCCATTTTAAAATAGGATCGCATCGCCTCAGGGGAGAGACGACTAAATTTTAACGAGGCAAAGAACTCGCGGCTAAAGAGATTGATCACTTGACGGATCTCACCGGCTTGTTGCTTTTCACTCAACGTTAACGCATCGAGTTGGGCAATGAGATTATCGAGGAGATCGTAGACCTCCTTACGTTGTACCGGTTTTACTAAATAATCACTTGCTCCAATGCGAATGGCCTTCTGGGCTAGTTCAAACATACTCAACGCAGTTAAAAAGACAATGTGGCAATGCTCGTTCATTGCCCTGATCTTTTTCGCAGCTTCAATGCCGTTGAGACCCGGCATTCTAATATCTAAAAAGACAATCTCAGGAGTATATTCTTTGGCTAACTCTACCGCTTCACGCCCATTCTTTGCCTTAATACACGTTAAGGGAAGATTCGCCTGCTTTATTAAGAGCTCAATCGCATCGCGCTCTAAATGTTCATCATCAGCTATGAGCAGCTTGTACATTTCCTGCCCCTTTAAATTTCACTGGAATGGAGATTGTCACTTTAGTTCCCCCCTCCTCACTGATTCGTGTGTGCTCAAGCTCAGCTTTATTGTGGTAGTAGTGTTTGAGCCGATCACTGATGTTTTTTATCCCAATGTGGTGTTTTGCATCAAATTGAATGTGTTCAAGTTTCGCAATATTGATGCCAACTCCACTGTCACTGATTTCAATGAACAGACGCTTGTCCTCTTGGTATAGCAGTATCTCAATTGAGCCTCCCTCAATTTTAGGCTCAAGGCCGTGAATCATTGCATTTTCAACTAAGGGCTGAATGATGAGGGGAGGTATCTTGATAGGGTAGAACTCAGGGGGACACTCAATTGAAAATGAGAGGCGTTCAGCAAATCTAAACTGCTGAATTGTCAGATACTTGCGAACAAACTGCAACTCCTCTTCAATGGTGACATCATCGTGTTGCTCTAACGTGTAGCGGAAAATTGAGGCGAGGTTATTAATGAGCTCAACGCTATTGTAGGCCTCCTCAAATAGGGCTGTGCGGCTAATAATGTTGAGGGTGTTAAAGAGAAAATGGGGGTTAATCTGTGATTGCAGCGCTTTATAACGGGCCTTCTCTAATTCGCGTGTTGTACGCATCCGTTCAAGTTGCTGTGTGTGAATGAGCTTTTCCAACCTAGTATTCTCTGCAATCATCTCAAGGCGCTCGCGTAAGCTTTGACGCATCTGATTGAGGGTCTCTTCGAGGTAGAGCAACTCTTCAGGTCCCTCTAGGGCAATCGGCTCTCCTTCAAAATTTCCCGCAGTGATTTGTTGGGCGCTCTCCACCATCTTATTGACCGGCCTCACCAGACGCATTGCCATTTTATAGATTACAGCTAGGTAAAAAACAGCAATGATGAGGGCTAAGATTGCGGCAACGAGGCGGTAGGTGCGAATCCTTGTTTGGGCATCGCTCATCCAAAAGGCATCTGCGGCAATGACTTGTGAGAGGTAGCGACTGAAGGTGTAGTCTTGCAAGTAGGGGTACACTTTATCACCAGTGTAGAAGATGTTGTAATACTCTTGATCTTGGTTTGCTCTGTTGATTTTCTCCAACTTCTCAATTGTTTCACGAATGAATTGCATCCCATTTGAGGTTCCCTCATACAGAAAATAGAGCTTGGGATTTTTCTCATACGAGGTCTTAAGGCGTTGTAGGGAGATTTGGATCTCGCGATCGATAATCTTAAACTCCTTGAGCACTTCATCGTAGTCGATTTGACTGGAAATCTCACCATACCTTTTATACAGTTCGCGGCTGGCAATCAGTTGCTGGTGTATATTTGTTAAAGCTTGGTAGATATTATTGCGCTCTTGCATCTCCCCTAGGAGGGAGAAGACGAGAATGAAGAGGATGATTACTAAAGCTAAAATGATACACAACATTACAATATTGTAGGTTAGGAGCCAGCCCCTGAGAGTACCTGGTTTTTTTCGTCTTGGAAAATCCTTTGCAATTGCCATGATGGAAGTATAACACAGCTTGAAATGATGTCATCTCCTCTTTTTTCCCCAACTATAGTAACCAATGTAGTACAAAAGTAAAATTTAACTTGTTTTTTCCCAATTTTTCTGGCTTCCATCCCCAGTTATGTCGGTCCATACTATGGGTAGTTCAGTTACATTCCTAAAGGAGGAAGTTATAAAAAGATTCTATTAGTTCTATTACTAGTGACTCTCGTGTTCTCCCCTATGGTTGCTCAAGGAACAAAAGATGACCAAGTCGGCGAAAAACAGATTGTGCTGCGCTTAGCTGATAACCAGCCTCTCGGGTACCCAACCGTTGTCGGAGATGAAGATTTTGCTCGCCGCGTATTTGAATACAGCGATGGGCGAATCAAAATTGAAGTGTATCCTCAGGGACAACTCGGCGATGAAAAGAGTGCTATTGAGCAGGTGCAATTTGGTGGAATTGACTTCACACGCGTTTCAATTTCTCCTCTCTCATCCTTCCAGCCTCTCCTTGATGCACTACAGATGCCCTACCTCTATCGCGATGCTGATCACATGTGGAAAGTTCTCAACGGTGAAATCGGAGAGTTCTTCCTTGAGTCGATGAAAGAGAAGGGTTTTATTGGTCTTGTTTTTTACGACAGCGGAGCTCGCCACTTCTACAACACCAAGAAACCAATCTACACCGTAGCTGACTTGAAGGGGATGAAAATCCGAGTTCAAGAATCGGCTTTGATGATGGGCTTAGTCCAAGCGCTTGGTGCTGTTCCGACACCTATGGCTTATGGTGACGTTTATAGTGCCCTGCAGACTGGTGTCATCGACGGTGCTGAGAACAACTGGCCCTCATACGACTCTTCATCACACTATGAAGTTGCCAAATACTTCTCAATTGATGAGCACACCCGCGTGCCTGAGATGGTTGTTGCATCGAAGATTACGATGGATAAGCTCTCAGCCGAGGACCAAGCAATTATTAAGCGTGCTGCTAAAGAGTCTCAAGCTGTTCAGATACAAGCATGGGCTGATTACGAAAAAGCAAGTGAAGCCAAAGTACGTGCCGCTGGATCAAAGATCAATAAGATCAACGACCAAGCTGAGTTTGCCGCTGCAATGGCTCCTCTGTACAACAGTCAGCTCAACGACGCTCAGCGTGAATGGGTTGCCAAGATTAAAGCAGTGAAATAAGAGCTGCTACGAGATTCATGGTGTGGAGTGTATGCTCCACACCATGTTCTGTTTTCTGATTCTGGAGGTTTCTATGGTGCAGTTGAAGAAAATTCTTGACTCTGTTTTCTCCTGGGTGCTCAAGCTAGCGATGGCTTTACTGGTAGCGATGGTGGTCATTGTTTTTCTGAATGTCGTCCTACGCTACGGGTTTAGTTCAGGCGTTTTCTGGGCTGAGGAGATATCACTCGTTATAGTCATTTGGTTTACCTTTATTGCGATGGCTTTAGGAGTGAAGGAGCGCCTCCATATTAGTATGGATGTCTTGCCAAAAAAATTACCAAGGGCATTTTTTCTCATCCTCGATTGTATGCGAGCTCTCATTTTAATCGTAATCGGCGCCATTTTGATCCGTTTTGGTTGGAAACTCACCCTCAATGGGGCTAAGTCGTTCTTACCAGCTACCCACATTCCCAATTCAATCAACTATCTTGTCCTTCCGGTGAGCGGCATTTTCATTACCCTCTATGCCTTAATCCAACTCTTTGAAGACATTGTCAAACTTAAGGGAGAAGAAGCAAAATGAGTGCACAATTTGGTTCTACTATTTTACTTGGATCGTTCATCCTACTACTTATCTTAAAATTCCCGATTACCTTCTCTCTCTTCTTCTCTTCAATTCTCACTGCCCTCTATTTAAACATTCCCCTCATGTCAATCGTGCAGCGACTTGTCAGTGGGGTAAACTCATTCTCTTTACTTGCCATTCCGTTTTTCATCATAAGTGGAGAGATTATGAGTCAAGGTGGTATTTCACGAAGGCTAGTTGGCTTTGCGAATGCGTTAGTTGGTCGCTTCCGTGGCGGTCTTGCACAAGTGAACATCCTCGCTTCGATGTTCTTTGGCGGCATCTCCGGCTCGGCTGTAGCCGATGTCTCCTCCATTGGAGCGATGTTGATTCCGATGATGGTTGAAGATGGCTATGATACCGACTTCTCAGTTGCCGTTACCGTCACCAGTGCCTGTGAAGGGATTTTAATTCCCCCCAGCCACAATATGATTATTTTTGCGATGGCAGCGGGTGGGGGGGTCTCAGTCGGAAAACTCTTCCTTGGAGGAGTAATCCCTGGGGTAGGGTTAGGCTTACTGTTAATGATTCCTACGGCAATTATTTCAATTCGACGCAACTATCCTAAACAGGCAGGGTATGGATTAAAACAGACCCTCATTCTCGCTCGAGATGCATTCTTTGGACTCTTTACGATTATCATCATTATGGGTGGCGTTATCTCAGGGGTCTTTACCGCAACTGAATCAGCTGCTGTTGCCGCTGTCTACTCATTCATCATTACCTTCTTTGTCTACCGTGAAATTCCAGTTCGTCAGATTGGATCTATTTTACGTAACTCGATGAAAACCCTTGCGATGGTGATGAGCCTCATAGCAGCTGCCAGTTCATTTGGGTATCTGATGGCTTATTTGAGAATTCCTCAATCGGTTACCACAGGACTCATCACAATTACCAGCAACCGCGTGTTACTAATTCTGTTGGTGAACCTCATGTTGTTAGTACTCGGTAGTATTATGGATATGGCACCACTGATTGTAATTACCACCCCGATTCTCTATCCAGTAATGGTGGGCTATCTGGGGATGAACCCAATCCAATTTGGTGTGATGTTAATCTTAAACCTTGCCATTGGGTTAACAACTCCCCCGGTTGGCTCAGCCATCTTTGTGGGGTGTTCGATTGGTAAAATTTCTATTGAGGAGGTCACCAAAGCGATTCTTCCATTCTGGTTATCGATGATTTTCATGTTAATGTTAGTCTCGTTCTGGCCTGCAGTAACCACGTTCCTCCCATCCTTTATGGGATAATACCTTTCACAAAGGCTACCTCTTTTGGGCTATGACCAAACATAACGGTTGGATTGAGTTCAAGCTGAACGAACCATCGCCATAAGACGGTTGGGTAGTTTAGGGTCTTTGATCAATTTCTTGTTTCTAGGATTTACTCTCTGCTTCTGCTGAGAACATGTTCTGTATGATTGTTACATCTATCTGGGAGAACGTCCTGCCAAACTGTGACTCCCATTGAGAAGCAGCTTGTAGTATTCAGGGTTGTCGAGGTTCTTTACAAAGGGGTAGTTGAAAGCATTGCAGGTATCGATTTATT
>CAYTKX010000053.1:3224-5965 GCA_964438495.1 uncultured Staphylococcaceae bacterium | reverse complement strand
GCGCTCGAAATATTGAAGTTGAGGGCAATGTGAATTTAGAAAGTTTGGGCGATGATTTTGAACACGGCAGAGGTTTTATTGATTATTTACTCCTAGACACAAAAGGATTTCCTCTTGCCGTTTTAGAAGCAAAATCGGGAAGCAAAGATCCTGTTGTAGGGAAAAAACAAGCCGAGGATTATGCTAAAGCAAAAAGATGCCGTTTTGTCATTTTGAGCAATGGCGACACGCATTATTTTTGGGATTTAAACCAAAATGCCGAAAAAATCATTTTAAAATTTCCGACACAAAAAGATTTAACAAAATTATTGACCGCGACAACCGCAATGCCTTTGTCCGGTATTGAAATAAAAGATGATTGGATCGTGCAAAGTCAGGGAGCTGTTGCCGAAGCAGACAGAAAGTTTTTGCGAGATTATCAGCTTGACGCTATCAATACAATTTCAAGCAAGTTTGATGAGGGCAATCGTCGTTTTCTTTTGGAAATGGCGACCGGAACCGGAAAAACTTTGCTTGCCGCCGCACTTATCAAATTATTTCTAAAAACCGGTAATGCAAGCAGGATTTTATTTTTAGTTGACCGCATAGAGCTTGCCGACCAAGCCAGCCAAAACATCAGTTCCTGTCTCAAGGAATACAACATCGCCATTTTCAAAGAGAATAAAGAGCAAGCACTGCAAAATCAAGTAGTCATCGCAACAATTCAAAGTTTGTCCTACAATCAAAACTTTTTGAAATATTTTAGTCAGTTTGATTTTGATTTGCTCATTTCCGATGAAGCTCACCGCAGTATTTACGGAAACAATCGGGCAATTTTTGAGTATTTTCAAGGAGCGAAAATCGGCCTTACTGCCACGCCAAAAGATTATCTGAAAGGAATTGATGAAAAGAAACTTATTGAAACCGACCCTCGCAAATTAGAAAAAAGAGTTTTGCAAGATACTTATAAAACTTTTGGCTGTGAATCAGGCGAGCCGACTTTTCGTTTTGACTTAAAAGACGCCGTTACTCATAAGCCGCCTTATTTGGTCAATCCTGTTATTTATGACAAGCGAAGCGACAAAACTAATCAAATGCAGTCAGAAGAAGGCTGGCAAGACGCGTTCATTGATGAAATAACTGGCGAGCAAGTGGAAGAAACATTTAAAATTCGGCAACTTGAACGCAAAGTTTTTTCCGATAGTTTGAATCATCTGATTGTTGACGAATTTTTAAAAACCGCAAAGAAAGACCCGATCACCGGTGAAATTGGCAAATCAATTATCTACTGCATATCTCAAAATCACGCTTCAAAAATTGCCCGTATTTTGAATGAAGCGGCCGACAAAAACTGGCCCGGAAAATATTCCGGACATAGCGGAGTTTTTGCACGCCAAATTACCAGCAATGTTGTCGATAGTCAGGAACTTACGAAAAAATATAGAAATAATCAGTTAGGAAATACGCGCATAGCCGTTACCGTCAATATGATGACGACTGGCTATGACTGCACTGATCTTTTGAATGTTGTTTTGATGAAGCCGATTTTTTCGGTGAGCGATTTTGTGCAAATCAAAGGCAGAGGCACAAGACGACACAATTTCAAAAACGAACTTACGGGGCAAATCATTGAAAAAGATTTTTACCATTTAATAGATTTCTTTGGCGTTTGCGAATATTTTGAAGAAGATTACGACTACACCGAGCCGTTAAAATTATCAGCGGGCAAAGAATCCACGCCAAAACCAATTCCTGAATCGCAACCAAAGCCGGAGCCAAAACCTGAACCCGAGCCGGGCGATCCGCCAATCGCGGTTGCGCATGGAAAATTTATGTATATTGGAACTGATTTTTTGGTGCGTGATAATCAAATCCAAATTGGCGAGGATTGTATGAAAGTTGATCGCGAAGCATATCGCAACCATTTTGAGCAATCCGTTAAAGATTTAATGGGAACGGACAAGGAATTTGAATCTGCTCTTGAAAATAATGATGTGGACGAAACAGAGCGAATTGCCAAAGAAAAATTACTTGAAAAACCAAAATATTATTTCTCTTTGGAATCCTTACGCAAGGCATATCAAACCTCAAATGGCCTCGCCGATTTTCTACGCAAAGCCGCCGGAGTTATTGAACGATTGCCGGATAAATATGACCGAATGAATCAGGGCTTTGAAGAATTTAAACTTGTCTATTCCGGCACGCCTTACGAAAAGCTGAATTATTTTGAAAATATTTATAAATGCTTCCTTACCAATCCCGATTATCGCCACGCACTTGAAAAAGGAAATTTGGGCGTGCTTGATGACCAAACTTTTGGCGGAATTGTCCCTGTTGGCAGAATAAATCGCGACGAAGTGGAAAAAGTAGTGAGTTATATAAAAGAATCTAATATCGCCTATGTCAACTAAACCTCAAGAATTAAATAAAATCATTGCCGACTTGCGCCAAATAATTGTTGGCAAAGTGGCAATGCCGACAGATCAAATAGAGCAAATTACTTTGTTTCTGTTTTTGAAGCAATTATCAAGAAAGCATGATGACCTTATTCGCATAGGCTCAAAGGAGTTGATTTTTACCGGTGCGTGGGAACGATACCATTTTGATGTTCTAATGCGTCATAGTGGCGAGGAATTGGTCAAAGAATGTCGCGAAGCCGTTGAATCGCTTTACAAAAACCCCCACATAGACGCGACTGTTCGCAAAGTTTTTGAACGCTCGTATTTGAAAATTCTTGAGCCAAAAGTTTTAAGCTCGTTTTT
>CAYTKX010000053.1:0-3124 GCA_964438495.1 uncultured Staphylococcaceae bacterium | reverse complement strand
GGCTGGGATATGGAGCCGTTAATGGTGAAGTTTTCTCTCGCTAACTTATATTTGCACGACTTGAAAGTGCCAAATGTTTCTGAAAACGACACGCTTCTAAACGAAAACCTTTGGCAACACACTTTTGACATTATTCTCGCTAATCCTCCGTTTATAACGCCGAAAGGCGGCGCAAAAAGACATTCTCGTTTTGCGATTACTTCAAACAAAACAGAGGTGTTGTTTTGCGAGTATATGGTTCATCATCTAAATTTCAATGGCAGAATGGGTGTAATTGTTCCGGAGGGAATTATTTTTGATACAAACAAGGGGCATCAAGCAATAAGAAAATTATTTTTGGACAACGGACTTTGGTGTGTAGTATCTTTACCTCAAAAAGTTTTTAATCCATATTCACCGGTCAAAACAAGCGTTGTTTTTTTGGATAAAACATTACAACCAGAGCAAATTCTTTTTTATGATGTAGAGAATCACGGCTTTACGCTTAACACTAATCCTGCCCCGATAAATAAAAACGATATCCCAAACGCTTTAAAAATTATAAAGAAGTTTCGAGAGGATTTACAAAACGGGAAGCAATCACAGATTGATGAAGAAAAATACTATACTATCCCAAAGCAAAAGATACTGGACGATAATACAATCAATTTAGCTGGCTCTACTCACAAGATAAAAAGTGAATTAAAACACGAAGAACATGAAATAGTTGGTCTTGGAAAAATCATAAACCTAGACTTTGGCGTAAGAATTACCAAGAAAAATGATACAGGTACAAAGTATCCAGTTTATGGCGGTGGCGGAGAAAGTTTTAGAACTGATAAATATAACCGAGAAAATGATTGGGTGATTTCTCGTTTTGCAATGTCAGAAAATTGCGTCAGGTTTGTAAATGAAAAATTCTTTTTACTTGACTCTGGTTTCACTTTTTCGGTTAAGGATGAATATAAAAAATCTGTTAGCAAAAAATATATTGCCAGCATACTGTTAAGCATACAAAATCAAATCTACGCGATATCTCGCGGGGAAGCGCAGAGAAATATTGATGTAGCAAAGTTCAAGGCATTGAAAATACCACTTCCCACCATTAAAATCCAAGAACAAATCGTTGCTGAACTAGAAAGTTATCAAAGAGTCATAGACGGTGCACGAGCAGTTGTTGAAGGTTGGAAGCCAAATTTTGAAATTGATCCAAAATGGGAAAAGGTAAAAATTTCCGAAGTTTGTGAGGATCTTTTTGCCGGTGGAGATGTTCCAAAGAATAATTACTCATTGGAAAAAAGTGAAAAATATCAAATTCCAATCTATACAAACGGAATAAATGATAAAAGTTTATATGGATACACCAATACAGCACGAGTCGAAAAAGAAAGTGTTACGATCTCGGCAAGAGGCACAATAGGATATTCGGAAATTCGCAAACCGCCATTTTATCCTGCAGTTAGACTTATTGTTGCGATTCCAAACCAGAAGAAAATCGATGTTCATTTTCTAAAATATTCTTTAGACACTCTAAATATATATAAAACTGGAAATTCTATTCCTCAATTAACAATTCCCATGATTTCAAATGAGGAGATATATTTAGCACCGATCAATAAACAAAAAGATATTGTTGCGAGAATTCAGGAAGAAAAAAAACTTGTTGAGGCTAACAAAAAATTGATTGATCTATTCCAGCAAAAAATTGAAGCGAAAATAAAGTCTATTTATGGATGATCTTAAGAAATTCAAACAATATTTCAATCGTGATTTTTGGCGGGCTTTTCAGGACAAGCAGTCTTTTTTTAATATACCCAAAAACAAAACTGAGAAAGATTCTTTTGTAGAAAAATTGTATAAAGAAATTGAGGAGCGGAGATATTATCCGTCTGTTCCTCGTTACTATATTGACCGAGATAAAGGCAATGGCGTTACCAGAATCGTGCCAGTTTTTACGCTGAAAGATTATTGCGTTTATTATTACTGTATTAAGAAAATTGAGGATAAAATAGCCTATAACCGAGTTGAAAATACTTTTGGCGGGTGGACCTTAGGCGGATTGATGAGAAAGAGCGAAGACGATGAAATGGAGAAAAAGCGGAAAAATTTTAACCGCTATGAGGATTTTGTCGCCGAATTGCACGGCATATCAGTTAGCGAGTATTCTTTCAATCCGGCGGCTTGGGCGAGGGCGTATGGAGATTTGAACGCGAAACTATACGCTTCTGCCAAAGCGAGGAATTTTAAATATGTTGCAGAGTTAGACATAGCAAATTACTACGATTCAGTCCGTTTGGATATTCTGGAAATGAGAATAAGAGAAATCGTAAACGAGGAACACGCAGATATTGTGAGTTTACTATTTCATTTTTTGAACTATTGGAACAGAAATACGAATTTGTATAACAAACAAACTGTTGGCATACCACAAGACGCAATGGGCGACTGCTCGCGTATTCTTGCAAATTTTTATTTGCAACCATACGATAAGATCGTTTATGAATTGTGCAAGCAAAACAAATGTAAATATTTGAGATATGCCGACGACCAATTTCTTTTTGCGGAAGACAAAAATAAACTCCACATCTTGATTTTTAAGGCTTCCAAAAAGCTTAATTCGCTTGGTTTGTCGGTGAATCAAAAAAAGGTAAAAGTGAGAACAACCGAAGACATGATAAACAATCGATCTTTTAAAATTTTTGATTTACTGAAAGAGGACAAAGACAGAAAGGATGAAAATAAAGTTGAGCAATTTGTAGATTACTATCTTGATTTGCTTGATAAGTCCGGACTGGCGAATATAAAGGACAATGGAACGCCGTTGTTGAATAAAGCTTTGTTTTGCCCGGCTTTGAAAAACATAGATTTTTCTAAAAAGACGAAATTGATCAGTTGTTATTTGGATGATGAGTTTTTAAAAACCGCAAGAGCAATTCATTTAGAAAAAATTTACAAATTGCTCAGCAAAAATGACAAAAATGAATTTATCAAAAAACTCAATTCTCTTTCGCGAAAATTGATACATAATGCTTTCCACTATGAAATTCTAAATTTTTATAAAAAAAATCTCATGAAGGAAGACTCCATTAAAAAAAGAATAAAAGAATTAAGTAAAATTTAATAATAAAACTAGTTGCAAATAGTA
>CAYTKX010000052.1:0-6104 GCA_964438495.1 uncultured Staphylococcaceae bacterium | reverse complement strand
AAAACAAACGCAAGAACCCGTAAGGGACCAAAGAAAACGATTGCTAATAAAAAGCAAGCGTCACAAGGATAAGGAGGGAATAAACGTATGGCAAAAGCAAAAAAGACAACGACTAGAAAACGTAGAATACGTCGTTCGTATACGAAATGTATCGCCCACATTCACTCCACCTTTAACAATACAATCGTTACCATTACCGATGAACAAGGTAATGCTATCAGCTGGAGTAGCGCCGGTGCATTAGGCTTCAAAGGAAGCAAAAAAAGCACAGCGTGGGCTGCCCAATTAGCCGGGGAAGCTGCCGCTAAAGTAGCGGTCGAACAAGGCCTTAAAACGGTTGATGTTAATGTTAAAGGTCCAGGACAAGGTCGTGAAGCAGCAATTCGCGCCCTCGCCCTCGCAGGTTTAACGATTACAGGAATTGAAGATACAACCCCAATTCCGCATAATGGTTGCCGGCCACCGAAACGGCCACGTGGATAAGGAGGAAACATGAGTAATATTATCATCCCATTCAACCCGACAATCTTTAAAGAAAAGAATTATTATGCCACTGATAACTATGGCAAATTCGAACTAGAACCATTAGAACGTGGTTTTGGTCAAACGTTAGGAAATAGCTTCCGGCGCTTACTACTTAGTGCCTTACCTGGCGCCAGTGTGTTCGCGCTTACGATTGAAGGCGCTCGGCACGAGTTCCAAACACTCCCTGGCGTTATTGAGGATGTCACGACCATTACTTTGAACCTCAAACAACTTATTCTTAAAATTGATGATAAAGAACCAAATGTTAAAAAATTAGAAATTGACGTTACTGGTCCTGCCGTCGTAACTGGAAAAGACTTAGTCCTTCCATATGACGTTACCGTTATTAACGAAGAGTTAGTAATCGCTAATGTCGCAGAAGGTGGCCACTTAAAAATGACAATCTTTGCCCGTAATGGTCGCGGTTATGTCACAAGTGAAGAAAACAAAGCCGAACGTCATAAAGTAGGTAGTGCGATTGGTGTTATCGCTACCGATAGTAACTATTCACCAATTACAAAAGTAAACTATACTGTCTCAAGTACCCGGGTTGGTCATGATGAAAATTATGATCGCTTAACGCTTGAAGTATGGACTAATGGCTCAATTACGCCGCAAAAAGCGCTTGCCCTTAGTGCTCAAATCTTAATTGAACACTATAAACCATTCCTTGATCTTGAAGAATCAGCGATTGATGTTGAAGTATTCAATGAACAAGAAGAAGTACCAACGGCAACAACTGTTGATCTTAAAATTGAAGAACTCAACATCAGCGTCCGTTCATACAACTGCTTAAAAAGAGCCGGTATTCAAACAGTACAAGAACTTGCAGATATGACCGAAGATGAAGTCCTTAAAATTAGGGCTTTAGGCAAAGTGTCATTTAAAGAAATTAAAGACAAACTTAAAGAACTCGGACTTAACTTCCGAGGAAACTTAGAATAGAGGTAAATTATGCCAGCACAAGGTAGAAAAAACGTTCGTGGCAAAACAGGCGTTCGCTTTAAAGCCGCATATACGAAAAGTAAAGACGAAGCGATGCTTCGCAACGTCACAAGTGAACTTATTGTTTACGGCAAAGTGACCCTCACCGCTAAAGTTGGAAAACAAGCCCAACAAAATGTCGAAAAATTAATCACCCTTGCAAAACGTGGTGATTTACATAGCCGTCGCCTTGCAAGAGCCCGGTTACGTGATGGCATTGCCCGTAAAGACGGTGTCAGTGCATTAGATGTTTTATTCAATGAGCTTGGTCCGAAGTTTAAAGACCGTAATGGTGGTTACACTCGTTTATTAAAACTTGGTCCACGTCGTGGTGATAATGCGCCAGTCGTTATTCTTGAATTTGTAGAATAACGCTGCAAAAACACATTAATTTAAAGCCTAATTGCAAAGTTAGGCTTTTCTTTTATTGCAAAAACCGATTATTTAATGTAACATTAAATAGCCGAAAGGAGAGAAATATGAAGCTATCATTTAATGCAAAACTAAGCTTTGGTATTACCGTCTCAACAAGTGTTGCCCTTATTATTATCGGGGCTATGCTTGTGAAATATAAAGTTGACCCTGCGGGTAGTCTTTTCTATTTAATTGGGATTGTTGTTGGCCTTATCGGCTTTATTTTGCTCCTTAATTTTATCGCTGCCCGGAAACAACAAGTTAAAGTTCTTGATTATGTTTTAAGTTCGTTTTTAATTGTCCTTGGTATAACTATCGCCATCTTTAGTGAGCCCCTACAAGCTTACGGGATGCTTTTACTTGGGATTTTAATTGGTGTTTTAGCGATTTTTGATTTTATCTTCTTTGCAAGTTCGCGCAATGTCGTGACTTTAATTGTTGGCATTTTAAGAATGTTAATTGGTCTTGCTTTTATTGCAAGTGGGGTGAGTGAAGCTTTCACTTCTAATAATGAATTTGCAAGTCGCTTATGGGAAATTATCGGTTATATTTCTATTGGTCTTGGTATTACCTTTTTAGTGCTTGATACGTTTGTGGTGGCAGAATAAAGATGGCGCGTTACGAACATATTATTTTTGATCTTGATGGAACGCTGCTTGATACGATTCCTGACTTACTTTATAACTTAAACAAAACGTTTAGTGAACTTGGTTTACGCGGTAATTTTAATGAGCGCGAAATGGCCTCTTTTATTGGCAGTGGCAAAGACGAACAAATAAGAAGAGCCTTAAAGGCAAGACTTTTAAAAGAAAGTCATTTTAGTGCTGTAAACACACTTTTAACGAAGTATTATGCGCAAAACACGGCTACTTACACAAAAGTCTTCCCGGGTGTAAAAGAAACGCTAGCGGCTTTAAAAGCGGAAAATGTATCGTTATATGTTGCGACTAATAAACCGCACGCTATTGCCGTAGAAGTTGTTAGTAAGTTTTTTGATAGTGACACCTTTATTACTGTGCGTGGCGATAAAGGCGATGGTATTATTAAACCAAATCCAAAGTTTTTAGGCACTATATTAAAAGATATTGACGCTCCATTGAGTAAGGTACTTTTTGTCGGTGACAGTCAAGTTGATTATTTAAGCGCTAAAAATGCTGGAATTAACGCCGCAATCGTGCCCCACGGCTATGATAAAAACGTTTTACTTGTGAGTGATAAAAAATTACACATCCTTAAAAAATTTAGTGATATCTTACTTTTAGAAAGTGAGGATTAAGCGTTGTAGTTACCTTTTTAAGTAATTAACTTAAAGTGACTTAACATGCTAAAATATATTTATGAATAAAAAAGACATTTATCTATTTAACTCGCTTACAAAGCAAAAAGAATTATTTAAACCACTTCGGCCCGGTAAAGTTTCAATGTATGTATGTGGACCGACAGTCTATGATTATGTTCATGTTGGCAACATGCGTCCCGTTGTCGTTTTTGATACATTAAGACGCTTTTTTGAATATGTGGGCTATGAAGTAACCTTTGTATCGAATTACACTGACGTTGATGACCGCATTATTGAAAAAGCTTTAGCGACACATAAAAGTGAAAAAGAAATAAGTGAATTTTATATTAAAGCGTATGACGAAAGTATTTTAGCGCTTAACGCGAAACGGCCAAGTTTTGCCCCTAAAGCGACAAGTCATATTGAAAGCATGATTAAGTTTATTGAAACTTTAATTGAAAATAAAGCCGCTTACGCCAAAGACGGCGAAGTCTTTTTCCGAGTTCATTCGGTTAAAGAATACGGTGAGTTAAGTAATATTTCCCAAGATGACCTTCAAGTCGGGGCCCGCATTGAAGAAAATAGTAAAAAAGAACATCCCCATGACTTCCTTTTATGGAAGAAGACAAGTGACGAAGGCATTAAGTGGCCGTCCCCATGGGGCGAAGGAAGACCAGGGTGGCACACTGAATGTGTGGTAATGATTAATGATATCTTTGATGAACCGTTAATTGATATTCATGGTGGTGGTTTTGATCTTAAATTTCCGCATCACGAAAACGAAATTGCGCAGGCTAAAGCCTTTAAAAATACGACCCTTGCAAACTATTGGTTGCATAACGGCTTTATTAATTTAAATAATCAAAAGATGTCGAAGTCACTTGGTAATTTTGTAACCGCGAATGACTTCATTGAAAAATATGGGGCGAGCGCTTTACGCTTACTCCTTTTATCAACGCACTACCGCGCCCCAGTTAATTTAAGTGAAGAGATTATTTTAAATACCCAAAACGAAATCGATAAATTACGGCGTACATTAATGGCATTTAACCGCTATTTTGCATTAAATCCAAAAGTAAGTGCAGAAATATTAGACCTTTCTAAATTTGAAGACGCCTTAAGTGATGACTTAAATACTCCTAACGCAATCAGCGAAATTTATACGCTCGTGAAAGACGCAAATGTCGCTTTAAGAAGAAGTCAAAATAATGAAGAAAACATCGCTAAACTTTATAATACTTTAGTGCTTATGCTTGAAGTGATGGGCCTTGATTTAGGTGTTAAAGACTTAAGCAAAGACGACATAAAACTACTAAAAGACTATGAAAATGCACGGTTAAACAAAGATTTTGCCCGAAGTGACGAATTACGAAGCATATTACAAGCTCGAGGTATTTTATAAAAATGATTACAAAAGACGCTCCTAAACAAATTGCTTATGGCCGAAATAATGTCATTGCTTGTCTTAATGCCGGCATCGTTTTAAAAGTGCATTTACAAGAAGGATTTAAAGACGAAAAGATCGAAAAAGAACTCTTGAAACTTAACATTCCGATCGAATATATTAAGAAAAAAGACTTAAACGATATGACCGGCGGTAACCACCAAGGCATTGCTGCCGTTGTTAAATCGTTTCGTTATCAAACAATCGAAGAAGTGCTAATTGCAGCCGAAAGGGTGCAAAACCCGCTTCTTTTAATCTTAGATGAAATAAAAGACCCCCACAATTTAGGGGCTATTATTCGAAGTGCGGAAGCTTTTGGCGTCGTTGGTATCATTATGAAAAAAGATCGCCAAGTAGCGATTACACCCACGGTAATGAAAGTGGCAACGGGTGCCCAAAATAATATCTTGATTTCGCAAGTTGTAAATATTAACCAAGCGTTAATGAAACTAAAAAAAGCTGGCTTTTGGATTGTAAGTACAGACTTAAAGGCGAAAAGTCACGTTTCAGATTTAGCCTATGACTTTAAAACCGCAGTAATTGTCGGCAATGAAGGAAAAGGCGTTTCCCCATTACTTTTAAAAAACTCGGACTTTGTAGTGAAAATTCCGATGCTTGGCCAAACGAATTCTTTAAACGTCAGTGTCGCGACCGGAATTATTCTTGCACTAATTCGGCAAAAACAATTGTAGTTATATATTAAATGATTACTTAGGAAGGAAAACGTTATGCGTTTTAACAAACATGTTTCTAATGAACAAGCTTTTCGGGCTCTTGTTTCAGGAGCAACTGAAGCAAAACAAATAATTCTTGATAATTTTGAAAACTTTCTTAAAGCGAAAGCCGGACAATTCTATGTTACTAACTCTGATCACGGTCTTGACTATAATGAACTCGTTTTAGTCGGCAGAATTGCCTTAAATAACGCTATTTATTCATATCGCGGCGGAGCCGAACCTTTTGCCGCTTATGCAACTGTTGTCATTCATAATGCGATGGCTAATTACATGAAGCAATATCGTAGCCCAACCGCCCGGCTTATGCGCCACGGCATTAGTCTTGATGATAATTTATACGATGATAACGATTCACTTCTAATGTCTGATTCAATATGCGAAGTTCAAGATCCAGATTGCCTCGGCTTTTATGAACCAACCGATATTGGTTACTTTGAAGACTTATTACCCGTTTCCTTAACCGAAGAAGAACTTTTAGTGGTCGAAGAACGATTACAAGGATATAACTATCAAGAAATTAAAGAAAAATATAAGTTTCCGAAACGAAAACTTGACGCTATCATTGCCACAATCAAAGAAAAATTTCGTAATCGAAATGAATAAAAAAAGTAGGGTTCACCTTGACTAGCCAATAACATTGTGTTATTATTCCTTTACTAGGTTATGAAAAGGAGTATAATGTATGCGGAAAAAGGTTCTTTTAATATGTGAGATTTGCCTC
>CAYTKX010000051.1:0-6186 GCA_964438495.1 uncultured Staphylococcaceae bacterium | reverse complement strand
ATATCAGTAAAGTCTAAATTACGATCCGAACCTTCAATGCCAACTTGGCGGGCGATTTCACTTACACTTACTGGATCATCACCAGAGATAATTTTAATTTCTACGCCGTTTTCTTGGAAATGACGAATTGCCGTTATTGCTTCGCTTCTTATGTTATCTTGAATAACAATTAAGGCAAGGGGCACTAAATCAACTGGTAATTTACGACTTATAATTGGTTTTTTCGAAGCTGCGAGAACCATTACTCTTAATCCTCTTTTTAAATAAATCATTTCCACTTCTTGAATACTTTTTAATGTCTTAGTATTTAATACCATGCTAGAAGCACCAATAACATAAGTGATACCGTTTATTGACGCGCCACTATATTTTGTTTCGCTATTAAAAGGATATGTCGCGTCAGCCTTTAAAGGATGGTGCGGTTTAAAGTGATCTTTAAGCGCTAAAGCGGTCGGGTTTTCGTCTTCGGTAGCGTTAATAATTGAACCAACGATTAATTCTACATCAACGTTTTTACCATTTTTTAAAGGAATTACTTCATTAACTTTCATGGTGCCGTCAGTTATCGTTCCCGTTTTATCAAGACATAAGACATTAACGCGGGCTAACATCTCAATCGAATACATTTCGTTCACTAATGTCTTTTTCTTGCCGAGGCGAATAACCCCTACTGCCAAGGTCACACTCGTTAAAAGATACATTCCCGAAGGAATCATTGCGACAAGCGAACCGGCGATTGACTTAATACTATCTTCTAACGTTGATTGTTGATAGAAGCCATTAAAGATGAGTAATAGGCCAATAATTATGACAATAACCCCAATAACTCTAAACAGCTTACGAATCGAATTTAATAGTTCAGAGGTCGGTCTTTTGAAAACTTTAGCCCGTAATTGCAAGGTTTGAGCATAGCCTAACTTCCCAATTGTATCAACACGATAGAAACATGTCCCGGTCGTTACAAAAGATCCTGACAATACTTTATCTTCAACACTTTTATGAATAATATCGGGTTCACCAGTTAATAATGATTCATTAACGCCGACACTGCCATACACTAAAACCCCATCGGCGACAATTTGATCACCAAGCTTCAGTTTAATAATGTCATCAAGCACGACTTCATCCGTGCGTAGTTTTACTTCGACGCCATCTCTTATAACAGTCACAAGCTGTTCATTTAATATGAGGAGTTTTTTAAGTGTTTTTCGTGCTCTAAAGTCTTGAATTAAACCAATCATAATATTGGCAAACAAAATACCAAGGAATAAAAGACTTTGCCATTCTTGGATATAAATAAGCGCACCGGCAATAACATAGAGTAAAATATTAAAAAATGAGAAAAGATTATTCCATAGAATCGCAAAAGTTGACTTAACACCTTTATTTGGTTTCTCGTTCGTTAGTTTTTCTTTTTTACGAGCTTCTACTTGTTCAGCACTTAGCCCTTCAGTGTGTAAGGGAGTATAACGGACAACTTCATCGACGCGAATTTCACTTTTGCGAATAATCTGCGTCGCTACTCCTGGTCGATAGTTCTTTTCTTCCATAGTTTGATTATATAACACCTTTCTAAAGATTGTCGTTATTACGACAGTGTCTAGTATCTATTCCGTTCGCAAAGCGACAACTGGATCTTTTTTAGCCGCAATCCGACTTGGGATTAAACCGGCAACCATTGTTAATAAAACATTAAAACCAATGAGGAATAAAGCGGCAAGCGGCGCTAAGAAAGCAATTTGCCCAATATTTTGTGTTGGGAACAATGAATTTAATATTAAGTTAATTGGTATCGAGAGAATATATGTAGTGGCGACCCCAATTACTCCGGCAAGTAAACCAATAATGAATGTTTCAGCATTGAAAAGCCTTGATATATCTTTCTTACGTGCCCCAATTGCTCTTAATATACCTATCTCTTTTGTTCTTTCAATGACACTTACATATGTAATAATTCCAATTAAGAAACCTGAGACAACGAGCGAAATACTTGTAAAGACAATTAAGACAATCGAAACGATATCAATCATTGTCGCTAAAGAATTTGTGACAATTTCCACTGCGTCAAAGATGGTAATCTTTTTGTGTTCATCTTGTTCAGTTGTAAATTGCGCATTATATTCTGCAATTCGGGCCTTAATTGTTTTCTTGGATGCACTATCTTTTGCAAAAATAGCAATTGATTCAATTGGCGAATAAGCAGCGTCTAAAAGGGCATTTATCCCTAAACTATACATTGGATTATCACTAGATACATCACTTTTTTCAACCCCTAGTATTTTTAAATAATGTAAAAATTCATCTACTCTTATTTGTGCAGGTTCAGCCGGTTTTGGCAAATGACTAAAGACTGAATAAAATTCAATCGCGGTTGTAAAGTTTTCGGCGGTCGGAATTTGCCGCAGCACAACGTTATTAACTTGTGCTTTTGCAATAGCGCTATTTCTATTTTTCATGTGCATGTATTCATTTAATTCTTGTGTAAAGACAAGTCCAGGGGAAAGTAATTCAAATTCAACCCCTTTCTTCGCTCTTAAGATACCTGTAACAGTTAAAGTTTCTCCTACGTTTGGATCATTATAAACATCTTGTTCATAGCGATAACGGAATTTTTCAATAATGCGGTCATTACCAAAAACGTCTTGCACTACATAGTCATCCGCGTTACTTGCTTCTTTAACATAAAAGTCATCAAGGCTCACCATCTTATACTCTTTATTTATAACATCGGCAAAGTTAATTGATTTGGTCGTCGTATCAGCTTTACTTAAATAACCAATCCGTTCTAAGTCTTGGGCGGATACACGGTTATATTTATCTACAACGAGCATTATTTCATTTTTGTTTTGCGGGAATCTAGAGTTTTGGCCGATTAAGTCATAAAACTCACGAACATAAGATTCATCGCCCGGTAACTGCGTAAAAGTACCGTTTGGTAATGGCGTAAAACTATTAAAATACGGCCTACTTACCGATATAGCGTCTCCGGTTGGTGGCTTAGCGATAATTTGCATTTGCGACGGATAATTAATCATCGTACTCACTGCTAACCCATCAGTCTTTAATGAATCAACAAGGGTTAAAAACTCTTCGGTAATAAAGTTTTTATTGAAAGTAAAAGTTTGGTTTTCTTTATCTTCTTCGTCATACACTAAGACTTCTTCCCCTTCTGGGAATAGGTTTTCAGCACTTGGTCTTTTAACTCCCGTGGAAATATCAATTGATTCTCCAAAGATTGCAAGGGGATAACTTGCCATTGTATCGCGCTCCATGCGATCAATATAACCTTGGAACCCATTACTAACAGCGGCAACTAAACCTATACCAATAATGCCAAGTGATCCGGCAAGGGCGGTTAAAATAGTCCTTCCTTTTTTCGTTAAAATGTTTTTATAACTACTTTTGAGCGCGGTTGGAAAAGACATTGCAGTTCCTTTATTTTGTTCGTGTTCCGTTACTTCTTTTAGAGTGGTTTTTTCTTTTTCTTCACCGCTATCACTTGTAATTTTTCCGTCTAACATCCGAATAATCCGGTCACTTACTTTAAGCGCTAGTTTTTCGTTATGCGAAACCATAATAACAAGTCTAGTTTTACTAATTTCTTTTAAAATACCAATAACTTGTTCACTTGTCTTACTATCAAGTGCCCCGGTAGGTTCATCTGCAAGTACGATGGTTGGATCATTTACAATCGCCCGCGCAATTGCTACTCTTTGCAATTGTCCACCTGAAAGTTGATTGGGTCTTTTGTATAATTCACTTTCAAGTCCGACGTCAATTAAGGAGGCTTTTGCTTTTTCACGCCGCTCTTTACTGCCCATTCCGGAAAGGGTAAGAGAAATTTCAACGTTTTCAATAATGCTTAAATGCGGAATTAAGTTATAGCTTTGAAAAACAAAACCGACACGGTGATTACGATAGGCATCCCAATCTTTATCTTTAAATAACTTCGTAGATTTTCCTTCAATAATTAAATCTCCCGATGTATATTTATCTAAACCACCTATTAAGTTTAAAAGTGTCGTCTTACCACATCCTGATGGTCCAAGAATTGTTACAAATTGTTGTTTAGGAAATGATAAATTGATGCCTTTTAAAACATGAAGCGGTTTTTTCGCAACGTAATAATCTTTAAAAATATCTCTTAATTCAAGCATAAATAAATCTCCTTTAAAGGTTTTGTCATTACATTGTCTAATTTTTTCTTTATCTTTGCAAGATAAAATGGCTGGACATTCAATATTCAAACTACATTTGCCGTTTTTTCCGGAAAAAGTCTTGAATAATCGTTTTACACTCTTCTTTTAATACTCCCCCGGTAATTTCAGGGACGTGATTTACTATTTTTTGATCAAAAAGATTAAATGTCGCGCCAGTCGCTCCCCCTTTTGGATCATTCGTACCATAGATTATTCTTTTAAAGCGGCTCCACATAATGGCGCCAGCACACATTGCACATGGTTCAACAGTGACATATATTTCGCACTCCGTCATCCGCCATGTTTTAAGTTTTTTACTTGCCTTTTTAATGGCAATTATTTCCGCGTGGCCTAGCGGGTCATTATTTATTTCGCGCTTATTAAAACCACGCGCGATTACTTTGCCATCTAAAACAATAACCGCTCCGACGGGAACTTCGTCAATAAGGGCCGCTTTTTGCGCCTCTTTAAGTGCTAAACGCATGTATTTTTCATCTTTTTTCATCATATAAATTAAAACCACCGCACATGATTAAGTAATCTTAAGGCTGCTACGTTCCCGTCCTGACCTGGTTCGAAGATTAACCATCGCGATGGCACCTTCATTATAGCAATTAGTCTTTAATATGTAAAACGCTAACGCCTAGGAATGGACGGAGAACTTCCGGCACAATTACCGAGCCATCTTCTTGTTGATATTGTTCAACAATAGCGGGGATTAATCTTGAAGTTGCTAGCCCCGAACCATTTAAAGTATGTAAGTATTTAACTTGGTTCGTTTCTTGATCGCGGTATCTTGCCATTCCGCGGCGCGCTTGATAGTCGCGAGCGTTACTGACACTACTTACTTCTTTATAAATATTCATTGATGGGATAAATACTTCAATATCGTAAGTACGGGCCATTCCGTGACTGCAATCACCGGCCGCTAGTTTACTAACTTGGAAATGAAGCCCTAGTTTTTCCACTAAGCCTTGCGCGTGAAGCACCATTTCTTCAAACGCTTTATTTGAATCTTCAGCTTTTGTATATTGGAAGATTTCAACTTTATTAAATTGATAGCCACGAATCATTCCCCGTTCTTCGGTCCGATAACTACCCGCTTCTTTGCGGTAACATGGCGTGTAGGCAAAATATTTACGCGGTAATTCTTCTGCTTTTAAAATTTCATCACGGTGGAAGTTAACGAGCGCCGTTTCACTTGTTGGTAATAAAAACTTTTGCGGTTCCGTTCCTTCAAGCCAAAAGACGTCTTCTTTAAATTTAGGAAATTGTCCCGCAGTAAATCCACTTTCATAATTTAATATATGGGGCGGTAAAATCATTTCATAACCAGCTTTTAAATGTTCGGCCATGAAAAAGTTTAATAATGCCCATTCAAGTTGGGCGCCGATGCCGGTATAAATCCAAGTTCCGCTACCACTAATTTTGGCAGCTCTTTTGTAATCAATAATTCCTAATGATTCACATAGCTCAACGTGGTCTTTAATTTTAAACGTAAAATCACGTTTTTTACCAAAGGTATATACAACTTTATTGTTTTCTTTTTCGCCTGGTAAAAGATCGTCATCTGGCATATTGGGGAGCGCAACTAAAATATCAAACACTTGTTCATCTAATAGTTTTAATGTTTTTTCTCGTTCTTCGTTTTCGCTTTTTAACACTTTTACTTCTTCAAAGATTTTTTTAATGTCGCCCCCTTCTTTTTTAACGATGGGTACACTAGCGCTTAATTTGTTTAATTTAGCCTTTGTTTCTTCAACGACAAAACGAATTTGTCGTCTTTTTTCATCAAGTTCTAAAAGTTCTTGCGGATTAAAGTCCCAACCTTTTTTAAGTAATGCTTTTCTTACTTTTTCTGGTTCTTTACGAATTAGGTTAATGTCTAACATATTAGTTCTCCTTTTAATAAAAAATAAAACGCCCTATATTAGGACGTTACATTAACGTGGTGCCACCTAAGTTTATACTTACGTATCTCATTTTC
>CAYTKX010000050.1:0-6220 GCA_964438495.1 uncultured Staphylococcaceae bacterium | reverse complement strand
TATAGAATATAAAAGCATATTATTTAGGAGGTATAGCATTATATGAGAAAACCAAGACACATTATTGCTGGTTTCGCCCTAACTGCGCTCGCCCTTGTTGGTTGTAGCAAAGATTTAGTGGCTGATAAACAAGGCAATATTGTGACGGTGACAATCGATGGTAACCCAGTTAAAATTTCCGCTGGTGGTATGTTTGATGATTATCTTACAACTCCAGCTGGCTTAAAAGATTACTACGATGCCGTCTACCAAGTTGTGGTTCGTGCTCTCTTCGCCAAAGACGAGCAAAGCGCAAAACGAACCGAAATCTATGATAAAGCTGCTCTACGTGTTAAAGAAGTTAAAGAAAACGCAAAGAACGCAGCAAAAAATGGTGGCAAATATGACGATGAGTTAAAGAAGATTCTTGAAACTCACAAAGTCGAAACCGTAAAAGAACTTGAAGAAAAGTTTGCTTACGAAGAAATGCAAATTAAATTAAAAGAACAATTCTTTGATGGCGGATCAGGCGCATGGGTCCAAAATGCAATGGAAGAATTAATTGTTGGTGAACGCGACGCCGATGGAAAGTTAGTCCTAGACGAAAACAACAAACCAGTGTATGAAGGTTATTTAAACAATAAAATTCCATACCACGTCCGGCACTTACTTGTTAAAGTCGGAGCCGAACACGGAAAATTCGTTGACGGTAAGATTTCAAAAGATGACGCGAATAAATTAAGTTCAGTCATTACTGCCCTTGTTGAACAACAAGACACCTTTGGCTTACTTGCTAACCGCTTCTCTGAAGACGAAGGCAGTGCCAAACAATTTGGTGACTTAGGTATTATGTCAAGAAGCACCGGGTTCGTTAATGAATTTAAGTTAGGCGTATATGCGTATGACGCATTATATAACCAAGACCCATCCTTAACTGTCGATGATAAAGAAAAACTTAAAATCCCAAGTGACGCTCAAACTTCACTTACAACCCTTGGCTTAGGAGAAATTCCTTATGGAGCCGCCCTTAAACTCGCTGAAGTACGCGACATTGAAAAAAGTGATGCTGGTAAAGAAGTAAATGAAGGTGATAGCCTCTTCTTCCCCCGCAACATCTTATTCAATAAATACTTTAATAAACACAACATTAGTGTCATCACCCCAAATGATGTAAATGAAGGTGATGAAGTTGGTACACCAAACGCTACCTTTGAAGCGCTCAAAGGCTTCCAAGATGTACCAGAACTTGGCGGTAAGAAAGTTTTAACCGATGAAAAAGGTAATGTTATCTTAGTCGTCCGCGCTGGCGCTGCTGGTTCTTATGAAGGGGTACACTTTATCGTTATCGAACGTAGTGCTATCCAAGAAACCGTTAACGGAGTCACTTTAAAAGACTACTACACGATTGAAACTCCAGGAACGGCCGCATTCCCAAAAGATAATGACGGAAATGATTTAGATACTTTCGTCAACTTCTTACAATTAGACGCCATCGGCACTAAAGAAAGAGTCGACAAAATTAAAAATGAAGTTAAAGCCTTCGATCCAACAATCGATGACCGCATCTTCCAAAAATTAGTCGAAATCTTAAATGTTAAGTTCCATGACAAAAATTTACAAGAAGCACTCGACACCTATTTAGACAATCAATACGCCGCTTCAATCTTTAATCAAGAACAAAGTGCAAATCAATTATGGGGCGAATGGATTGAATACTTAGAAATACAAAATGATTTACGGGCCAAACGTTTAGTTCCAGAATCATACATTGCTGATTTCCGCAATGGTGATGACTTTGACTGGTCCGCGGTGTTTGGAGGTTAATATGAAAAAGAAATTATTTATAGGCCTTGCGGCGGCAACCTTATTATTAACGGGTTGCGATAAAATTAGTGCAAAACCTGTAGACATTGAAAAAACAGTACTTGTCGATGAACTCAGTAACATTGTTAATAACAGTCTTGAAAAAATCTATAAAAACTATCACGACTCCAATGACTTCAAACAATATGTTTTAGATGAAGTATTACTTAAAGTCGCCGAACATGAATTTAAACCTTACGCTGAATTAGCAGCGGATGATGCCTTTAAATTATCAGTTGATAAACGGGCAAAACATAAGTTCTATTCGGAAATTACAAGTGGTAGTTACACATACCGTAACGTCTTTGATGAAAAGAAATACGTTATTGAACGCGTTTACCGCGCTGAAAATAGCTATATTGTTGACGCTGATGGTAAACCAGTAAGCATTGGCGCCCTTGATAGCGTCGCCACTGGTTTCTATAAGTCTGGTATCTTCTTACCAACTGTCGATAAAGATAACTTTGATGACCCAGCGTTTGAATTAGTCCACTTTGACTACTATAAACATTACATTGAAGAAAAATACATCGACGCTATCTATCGCGAAAAACTCGTTGAGAAATATGTCCAAAACGAACAAACAACAACTTTAGGTCGTAACTACGCCCGTCACGTTGAATATGTCGCGATTAAAAATAGTTCAAAACACCCAACCGCTGCTAGTGCGCTTGTTAACGCCTTTATCGATCAAAACATCTTAGGCGATGGCACAAACGCAAGTGACTTAAACATCTTAGCGAATGCCTGGCGTGGGGTTGAAGATGACTTTATTGGTAATGAAGCCGCCCTTTTAGCCGCCACTGGCTTAAAAGATGGCACGAAAGACCATACCCTTTATGGTGATATCTTAGATGATTTCGCCAAAATTAAAGATAACCCTGAATTAACTGATCGCACAATCGAAGATCGCTTTACTGGTAACGGTAAATATACGAAAGAAGTCGGTTTAGAAATTGAAAAAACCGAAGTTCGTAAACAAAACTTCGTCACGACCGATTGGGGTATTAAAAATGGTGGCCTTGGTGGTTTACCAGAATCAATTCGTTCCCGCGTCTTCAACATCGGAACCGCTAACGGCGTTGACTTTGTTAAAGATGACGCTGGTGTCTTAGCCGACGCTGGCAAATGGGAAGACGAATCTCGTTTACCAAGTACCTTCGTTCGTAACATTGGTGGTGATTATTATCTCGTACCAAAAACTTATGAAAAAGGTAACAACCGTAACTTCCTCTTCTTTGAAAACGACACCTTCTACATTGTTAAAGTAAAAGAAGCTGTCAACACTGCTAAATTAGCACCCAAAGAAGCAGATGGCAACTCTTATGAACACTTCAAAACGGAAGAAGAAATTGCCGCTATTATCGATGAAGTTACTTTCCACTTAAGTCAACTTGAGGCGACAAAAACAAACGCGCTCAACTTCTATATGAAAGACTTAAAGATTGTCTTCCACGACGAAGCAATCAAAGACTTCTTTGTTGAAAAGTTCCCAGAAATCTTCGACAAAGACAATAAATAAATCTACCTCCTAAGGGAACAGACCGCAATACTTCGGTGTTGCGGTTTTTTGTTGGTCTTTTCTTTTGATATAATTAATATATATGTATATAAGGAGATAAATATGGCTAAAGATTGTGTATTTTGTAAAATTGTCGAGCGGAAAATACCTTCCTCGCTCGTCTATGAAGATGACTTCGTAATGGCGTTTCTTGATATAGCGCCGACCGCTCCTGGTCATACTTTAGTAATTCCTAAAGATCATCATGAAACTTTTTTAGGGACCCCAAAAGATACGATGCATAAAGTACTTGATGTCGCGCAACGTATTGGTCAAGTACAAATGAAAAAGCTTGGTGCTTTAGGTGTGAATATCCTTATTAATAATTATCCGGCTGCTGGCCAAAGTGTTGCCCACTTCCACGTCCACGTTATTCCGCGCTACGGAAAAACCGATGGCTTACAAATTGCAATGGTCACCCATCTTGACGGGGACCTCAACTTACCATCGGTTGTGGAAAAAATTAAGTCAGGATTATAATTATTTCTTTGGTCGATAAAAACTAGAAGAATCAAGAGCCCAAATCCGGTCAGTGAATTCACCTTCATTTGTTACGGCAAGGGCTTTTTCTACAAGCTTCATCTTTGCGTCTAAATCATCAAGCATGCTCACAAGGAGTGCTTCTTTAAGCATTGGGGTTACCGGTGAGCCAAATTCTTGTTTTCCGTGGTGACTTAAGATGATGTGACTTAAAAGGAGCGGGGTTTCGTCTTTAATGCCGAGTTCATCACACACTTTAAGTAATTCCGCGTTCATAAGTGAAATATGGCCAATAAGCTTGCCTTCAACGGTGTATGACGTTAATACTGGGCCACTTAATTCAATGGTTTTTCCTAAGTCATGAATTAAGATGCCAGCGATGACTAAATCACGATTAATAATCCAATTACCGTCATATAAACCGATATAGTAATCAATAATGCGATCGGCAAGATTAGCGAGCGTAATCGTATGTTCTAATAAGCCATGCGTATATTCATGGTGTAATCTTGTCGCCGCGGGGTAAGTTATAAAAGCGTCATAGCGGTCGCTTATAAGGCGATTAACGATTTTAGCAATGCTTGGGTGCTTAATCGAATCTAATAAGCGGTCTAATTCTTTTTTAAGTGTTTCTAAATTAACGGGACTTACAATCGTAAAGTCTTCAATCTTTACGTCTTTAGGGCTTACCGCTTCGCCGGTAATAACTTTAAGTTGTAAAGTGCCGCGATATTCAATAACATCAGCGACAATCTTTACAAAAGTACCTTGTTTAAAAGTGCTGACATCATTATCATTTGCGTCCCACACCCGGGCTTCGATTTGTCCGGTATTATCTTGGAGTGAGACCGTTAAATACATTTGTCCGTTATTTGAGGTTCCTTTTGTAACATTCGTCACTAAATAGTTTTCAATGACGCGAATGCCTTCATTTAATTCTTTAATCTTCATTTATATGCTCCTTTATTATTAACGTAATTTTATAGTCAGGATAACCTGCTTTTCTTAATTTATTATACACTACTTTACGGTCTATTTTCCCCTTTTTCCTTAACTCTTTTATTAGTTTCGCAAAGTAACGATTTAAGTTCTCATCTTCATTTATATAATCTTCTAAATGATAGTGAAGAAAGGCTTCATTTATGTTTTCACTTTTAAAACCATCACTATAAAGTTTGCTATTTATTTTATAGGCCGCGCTTTTTAATGACTCTTTTTCGTAGCGCTTAATGAGTTTTGGAATTACGTGGTGTAACGCACTTATTTCAAAGGCAGGTGTATTACTTAAAACATCTTCAATAATATAATGATCAATACCGCGTCTTTTTAGTTCATGAACAATTTTAAAGTGTGAGGCTTTTTTAATATTTATTAAGTAATTAATTTTATCGTTCGTATATTGCACGTCATCTAAAAGGCTAAGCTCTTTAAGGCGCTTAATAATATCTTTAATCGTCTCTGCACTTGCGCCCTTCTTTTTAAGCTTTTCCTTTACTTCATAAGTTGTGTACGAACCGCGACTTAAAACACGCAAAATATAGTTAAAGTGCACGCGATTAGCCTCAAATTGCACGATTTTCTTTAATGTCTTCGTGTCTATTTCTTTGCCGACATAAAGAAAAAACTCTTGTTTTGTGTCATTACTTATATTAAGCGTTTCGCCATTATCAAAAATAAGAGTAAGGGTCTTTTTAGTGATTTTAATATCTATAATATTTATCATTACCAATTATTGCGAATGGCCCGTTCATAAACATGTAAACAACGGGCGACGAAACGGTCATTACTATATTCATCGACAATTTCATTAGCGTGCTTTCTAATCGCTTTTAGTTTACTTTCGGGGAGACCACGTATTTTATCAACCATCGCTCCAAAGTCTTCTTCACTATTAAAGAAATAACCACTTTCGCCATTTTTTATAACATTGACGAGTCCTTCGTCAAAGCGACAAAGTAAAATTCTTTCCGCGGCCATTGCTTCCATAAACGTTAAACCTTGGGTTTCACTGATTGAGGCACTAACAAATATTTCACCTAAATGATAATATTTACCAATGTCCGAGGGCAACACTTTACCCACAAAATGGACGAATTCACTAATTCCTAATTTATTCGCTAATTCACTAAGTTCAGGAATCGCGGGACCGCCACCTACAATAACAAGTTTTGTGCCGTGATTTACTTTCGCTTTCACGTATTTTGCGTATCCTTCAATAACTACATCAATACTTTTTTCTTTAGCAACTCGCCCGACATACACTAGATTAAACGTTTTATCGAGATTATGTTCTTCAGCGTAGGCTTTTAAAAACTCATCATTTTCCGGGTTATAACG
>CAYTKX010000049.1:0-6230 GCA_964438495.1 uncultured Staphylococcaceae bacterium | reverse complement strand
CCCATAACTTTATAAATCTTCCTATATATTGTATCATAATGGTAGATTGAGGTAAGAACAATGGCAACAAGTATTGAAATTGAAGCAAAAGCACTATTAACGAAAGCGCAATATAATCAAGTACTCCAACATTTTAACTTAGATGTGGCAGACGGTTATATTCAAAAAAACTATTATATTGATACCGAAAACCGTGATTTACGGAAACTAGGTTTAAGTTTACGAATTCGAAAGTTAAACGGCTATATCATGCAGTTTAAACTCCCAATGGCCGAAGGATTATTAGAAAAATCACAAAACTTAGTTCGTGATGATTTTGATTTATTCCAAAAAAAGCAAATCTTTCCTGAAGGCGACATTAGTGACTTTATCGAAAGTTTATACATTAATCCTGGGGACTTAAAGATTATTGCGAGTCTTTCAACTTTACGGATTGAAAAAGAATATGAAGACTTAACCCTTGCCATTGATGAAAACCGTTATGGTGATCAACAAGATTATGAACTAGAGATGGAAGCAACTTCGATGCAAAAAGCAAAAACACTTTTAAAGAAAATTTGTGATGAAGTTGGCATTCCTTATAATGAAAATCTTGATAGTAAACAAAAAAGAGCAATTAATGCTCTTTCTAGTACAAAATAAATAAATGTTATATTAATTTATTCAATATCGCATTCATCACCTTCGCAAGCTTCAAACTCGCTTGGTTTTATCATTAGCTCTTCTTCCATTTCCGCTCGTCTTTCCCGGGGAATGAAAGTCATAATTTCTTCGCTATTATAGCCAACTTGAATCCGATTAGTGTCGACCATAATCGGTCTTTTTAACACTGATGGGTTTTCTTTGATAAATTTAACAACTTCAGACATTGTTAAGCTATTAATATCAATGTTTTTTTCTTTAATAACTTTGCTTCGCGTCGAAATAATGTCTTCCGTACCGTTTTCTGACTTATATAATATTTCCTTTAGTTCTTCTTCACTTAAAGAAGCGGAAAAAATATTGTGTTCTTCGTATGGAATTTGTTGTTCATCAAACCATTGTTTGACTTTTCGACACGAAGAACAACTTGGTGATGTATATATCTTGATCATCTGCTACCTCCTTGTTTTCGCGTTTATAATATATCGTATTTTTGAAGTTAATGCAATACCCTGTCGCAATTTTTAAAAGATTTTTCCTTACTCCTTGAGGTTGCTATTCAATGTGATTTAGATTATAATTTCATAGGAGATATTAGATTATGCGTATATTAAGTGGAATTAAGCCAACGGGAAAACTAACGTTAGGCAATTATATTGGTGCCCTCAAAAACTTCGCAAAGTACCAAGATGAAAATGAAGTTTACATTTTTATCGCTGATTTGCACGCTTTAACTTTACCAATTGACGCTGAAGAATTACGGAATAATATTAAACTAGTGACGGCTTTTTATTTAGCGGCTGGTTTAGATCCGGAAAAAGTTGTCATTTTTAAGCAAAGTGATGTAAGTGCCCATTCCGAATTAAATGTTATATTACAAAACTATTTATATATGGGTGAATTAAGTCGGATGACCCAATTTAAAGAAAAAAGTCAAAATATGGATCATAGTGCGATTGGACTTGGTTTATTTACTTATCCAGTCTTAATGGCTAGCGATATTTTACTTTATGAAGCAAACATTGTCCCAGTCGGCGAAGACCAAGTACAACACATCGAAATTACCCGGGACCTCGTTACCCGCTTTAATAATCGTTATGGCAAAGTATTAGTAATGCCTGCCCCTGAAATTGCTAAAGTTGGTAAACGTATCATGTCACTTAGTGAACCGACAAAGAAAATGAGTAAAAGTGCGAGTGATAAGGGAGATATCTTCTTAACCGATGACCTAAAAGTTATTCGCAAAAAGATTATGAGTGCGGTTACTGATAGCGGTAATGAAATTATAGTGGATCCCGTAAATAAACCGGGAATTACGAACTTATTAACGATTTATGCTGCGCTTAATGATTTAAGTCTTGAGGCAGCAGAAAAAGCTTTTGTCGGTTATCGTTATGGTGACTTTAAAAAAGCAGTGGCCGATAGCGTTATTAACGTTTTAGCCCCTTTCCAAGAAAAGGCATATGCCGTAATTAATAGCGGCCTTGTTGATAAAGTGCTCGAAGACGGCGCTAAGAAGGCTCGTTTAGTAGCAGACGCTACCTTAATAAAAGTAAAGAAAGCAGTAGGATTAATATAACAGTGCAAAAATATTTAATTGCGATCGACTTAGATGGCACCCTTTTAACAGACGATAAAAAAATAACCCCCAAAACAAGAGATTATTTACATGGTCTTGGCAAAGATGGCCACCATATTGTAATAGCGACGGGAAGACCGCTTCGCGCCGCCTATTCTTTCCAACAAGAATTAGGAGTTAATGCGCCAATTGTTTCTTATAACGGCGCTTTAACATCATTTCCCGGCAATCCAACGTTTCCAAAACGCGTACAAACCTTTGACCGCAAAGTGTTACGGGCGATTGTTGATGAAATCGGCTATGAAATATTAGGCAACTTAATGCTTGAAACCGAAGAGCATGTTTATTTATTACGGCATGACGAAGAACTTAATACGTTTTTTTGGAATGACCGTGGGACGATTCATTACGGCGATCCTTTTACAAAATTAAAAGAAGATCCTTTAACACTCATCTTCTTATTTAATAATTTAAATGATGATATGAAAGCTGATGTCCATAAAATTGTCGCGAAGTTTCCTGGTTATTACATCCGGTTTTGGCATTTATCAGGATACGCGGAACTTTATCAAGATGATTCAACGAAAAAAGAAGGTATTGAATATATCGCTAAGTTATTAAATGTTCCCTTAAGTCATGTTATTACAATTGGTGATGCCGAAAACGATAAACAAATGCTTGCGTGGGCGCCCAATAGTGTATGGATGAAAAACGGGGTAGCTAGTGTTGCCCAATATGCAAAAATGACCACCACTGAAGATAACAACAATGATGGTCTAATAAGTGCGATTGAACGAATTATTAAATAAATTTAGCTTCTAAATCTTTCGCTAAAACTTCAAGGAGCGCTTGCGCTTCTTTTTTATTTTTCGCTAAGATACCGTAATAAATTTTACATTTTGGTTCGGTGCCACTTGGACGGACAGAAATTGTTGTGCCGCCTTCTAAATAATAACGAAGGACATCACTTTTTGGTAAGGTTAAAGCTTCTTCTTTGCCGTTTTCATAACGCTTACCAACTAAATAGTCATCGCGTTTTAAAACTTTATGTCCCCCGATCGAAGTTAAAGGATTAAGACGTAAAGCCGTTAACTTTTCTTGCATATCTTTTTGGCCGGCAGCCCCGGGGAAAGCAAGGGAATGGGTCACATCTAAATGGTAGCCATGCTTTGCATAAAGTTCTTCAAGCACAACATCAAGGGTCTTACCTTGTAAGTGATAATATAGCGCCATTTCCGAATATAAGACAAGTGCTTGAATAGCGTCTTTATCTCTAACAAAAGGCGCGGCTAAAAGACCATAACTTTCTTCATAGCCAAAGAAAAAGTTTTCAAGATTATTGCGGTCATCTTCGGCAATTTGTGCGCCGATAAATTTAAACCCGGTTAAAAATTCTTTAACTTTAAGACCGTAACTTAACGCTATTTTGGGACCTAAAGCGCCGGTGACAATTGTCGTATATAAATATTTTCCAGCGATATCTTCGCCTTGTTCGATACGGCTTTTGCAAAGGTAATCAAGCAAAAGGGCGGCGCTTTCGTTTCCAGTTAAGTAATCAAAGCCCCCTTCTTTATTGCGGGAGACAATCCCTAAACGGTCAGCGTCAGGGTCGGTGGTTATAATAAGTTGCGCACCGTGCGCTCTTGCGTTTTTAATAGCTTCGATGTAGGCGTCTTTTTCTTCAGGGTTTGGATTTTTGGTGTTTTTAAAGTTTGGATCTGGGTCCATTTGATCTTGGACAGGGATGACATTATAGCCGATTACATTAAGGGCGCGCATGCCAAGTTTTTTACCTGTGCCGTGCTGAGGGCTAAACACAATTTTAAAGCCGTTTTTTGGTTGCTCACGCCGTAATTGAATACGCATTACTTTAGCGAAATATGTTAATTCAACGTCATCACTTAAAAGGGCGTAATTATTTTGGACTTCACCTAATTTAATATCAAGAAAGCTTGGTAGTTTTTTAATTTCTTCTAAGATTAAATCAACTTTTTCGGGCGTTAATTGGGCCCCGGTTTCGTCATATACTTTAAATCCATTATAGTTTTTAGGATTGTGCGAAGCGGTGATCATAATACCACCGATTGCATTAAGATGACGGACGGCATAACTTAATAAAGGGGTTGGTTTTAATTCATCAAATAAAAATGTTTTAATTCCAATACTTCTTAAGGCATGACTTGCTTCTTGCGTAAATTCTTTATTCATATGCCGGTTATCATAAGCGATAACGACGCCTCGGTCTTTAGCATCACTAAAGTTATTAATTAAATAATGCCCAAAGCCTAGAGCTGCTTTTCGGATTGTGAAAATGTTTAAGCGGTTTGTGCCTGGGCCTAAAATACCCCGCATTCCCGCAGTGCCAAATTCAACATCTTGATAAAAAGCATCAGTTTTGGCTTTTTCACTCATATGTTTTAATTCACGTAAAAGTTTTTTCGGCATTTCTTTATGATTTAGCCATGCCGTGTAAAGTTTGTTGATATCTCTCATCTTAATCTCCTAAAATTTTTGATAGTGCGAAGGTATTGTCAGCAATAAATGTTTTCCCGTTTAAATATTCAAGCGGGGCCACTAACCCGTAGAAAGTTAGGGAATAGGCATTAAGGGCAAGGGGTACGTTTTCATCCTTGCCATACTTCTTATCCCCGACTATGGGATGACCAATACTTTGCATGTGAACCCTTATTTGGTGCTGCCGCCCCGTTAAAAGGTGTACTTCAAGTAAGGACTTCGTGGATGTTTCTTTAATTACCCGGTAAAAAGTTGTTGCCTCACTACCTTCATTATGAACAACAACTCTGCCTTGTGTTTTTAAAAGTGACAAATTAATTGTCCCTTCACCTTTATTTATTTTACCATATACGACCGCCTTATAAACCCTTTTTGTCGACTTTTCATCTAAAAAAGCGGTTGCAAGTATTTGGTGAACATTTTGCTTTTTAGCGAAAATAATAATTCCGTTCGTATCTTGGTCAATTCTTGCGATAGGGGAAGGAATATAGCCACGTTCATCATCTTTAAACTCACCTTTCCTTTTTAAATAAGTAAGGACCATATTCGTTAAGGTGTAATGTTTTTCTAATGGTGAAGGGTGGACAAGGAGCCCACTTTTTTTATGGACCACTAAAATATTCTCATCTTCGTATATTAATTTAAAGTCTGGTTCTACTTCATTAAATGTATACGGAACGAAAAATTCTTCCGCTTGGGCTTCAGTGACATAAATTATAACGACATCATCTTCTTGAATGATATAATCACCACTTACTTTTTTATTATTAACGCGTACATCTTTTGTCCGTAACAGTTTATAAATCAAATTAGCAGGTGCTTTAGGCATTGTTTTCTTTAAATACTTGTCAACCCGTTGCAAAGCATCTTTATCTGAAACTATAAACGTCATTTTTACCATAGTTATATTTTAGCAAAAATAGTGATTATTATGATAAGATTAATAACGGTAAATAAGATTATGTTTGATAAAGTTGGCGTTTATCCTCCAGGTGGTATGTATAGCTTTGGGCATATAGCCTTGCTACTTTTTTTTGGAATCGCCGCTTATCTTTTTGTAAGGTTCACAAAAAACTGGTCGCAAGCGCAAATGATGATCTTTTTTAAGGTTTTTTCCATTTTTCTAGCGCTGCTTGAAATATTTAAAATCGCTTGGAATATTGTAATGTATGGCTTTTCGATAGAAAGGCTCAATCGCTTTATGCCGCTTTATTATTGTTCATTATATATTTATGCTTTCTTACTACTCTCATGGACAAAAGGTTATGTTGCCGAAGCAAGTAAGTCATGGATTGTTTATGGCGGTATTATTGCCGGGATTGCTTTTTTAATTTACCCTTCTAGTTCGCTCCTTGAATATCCCGCCTTCCACTTCCTATCAATTCACTCAATTTTATTTCACACTGCCATGGTGCTTATTGGTTATTTACTTTTAAAGTTTTCATTTTATAAACCCAAAAGAAGAGATTTAGTTAAGTTTACTTATTTTTCATTA
>CAYTKX010000048.1:0-6335 GCA_964438495.1 uncultured Staphylococcaceae bacterium | reverse complement strand
GCGCTTACGGATGATGCTTTACTTGATAAATTCTTTAGTGGCGAAGACTTAACGAGAGAAGAAATCCGCCACGGGCTCCATAAAGCCGTTTTAGGCGGGGAAATTGCTCCGGTCCTTGTTGGCAGCAGTGTGAACAATATCGGGGTCAATACGCTTTTAGAAATGATGATTGAATACTTACCAAATCCCACTGACTTAAAAGCTTATATCGGCAAAGATCGAAGTGGCAATGACCTTGAACGGTTAACGAAGGAAGACGAACCCTTTAGTGCTTACGTATTTAAAACCGTCTTCGATCAATATAAAGGGGTCACTAACTACGTCAAAGTAATAAGCGGCGTTTTAAATAATGGTGACGAAATTTATGTTCCAGAACTTAATAACTCGTTCCGCGTTAGCCAAATGTTTAGTCTTTTAGGGCAAAAACAAACTCCATTATCCAAAGCTATCAGTGGCGACATTATCGCCCTTGCTAAACTTGATGGGGTCACTACTGGACATACGCTATGCGATAAAAATAATGTTATTGTTTATCCCAAAGCAAAATACCCAACAATCGTCTATCGGCGCGCCGTCCGGTCGAAAAACGGCAAAGACGACGAAAAACTTATTCAATCGCTTTATAAAGTCGCCGCTGAAGATCCGACAATTGAAATTGTCCGCGTCCCAGAAACGAAGCAACTTTTACTTGGGGGCTTAAGTGATTCGCATTTAAACTTCATTTTAGAAAAGGTGAAAAATTCCTTTGGCTTTGAAGCTTTAACCGATCCGCAACAAGTAATTTATCGCGAAACGGTGAAAAAAGAAGCAAGTGCGATTGGCCGTTACGTGAAACAATCAGGCGGTAGTGGATTCTACGGCGTTGTCGAAATGCGCTTTTTACCAAGCGGCAGTGATGAAAACGTCTTTACCGAAGAAGTCTTTGGCGGAACAGTCCCGAAAAACTACCATCCAGCAGTTGAAAAAGGCTTCTTTGAATGTGTGCAACAAGGCTTACTTGCTGGCTTCCCTGTCATTGGTTTAAAAGCGGTCTTATTTGACGGGAAATATCACTCAGTTGATAGTAACGAACAAGCCTTTAGAATGGCGGCTATCTTAGCGTATAAAGAAGCATATATGAAATGTGCACCGACGCTTCTTGAACCGATCATGAAAATTAGTGTTAACGTTACTAACGAATGGACCGGTAACATTATGAACGACTTAAACCAAAGAAGAGCCCGTGTCTTAAGTATGGATGAAAAAGGCTATGGCATTCAAGAAATTGTTGCCCTTGTCCCCGAAGCTGAACTTTTAGATTACGCAATTAAACTGCGGGTTTTAAGTCAAGGCAGCGGCTACTTTAATAGTGAATTTGATAGTTATCAAGAAGTACCGCAAAACTTATTACAAGGCGTCATCGCCGCTAATAGTAGACTTGAAAATAAATAAGTAAATAAAGTTTGATAAAAAGAAACACTTTCGATTAATTTCGGAAGTGTTTTTTTATTTTCGTTTTAGTAATTTATTGATACACTTTTTAATTATATTCGCTATGATTATTATGAGGTAATAAATATGCAAGATTCGTTTCGGGATATTAATAAAGAAAGTCTAAATAATGCGAGTGTACGCCTTGCGGGAATTCCGTTTGACGGAAACGCTAGTTTAGGAAAAGGGGCGGCTTACGCACCAACTTATTTACGGATGCTTAGTCAAAATATTCCCGGTGTGACTAAAGACGGAAAATTACTAAATAACATTAGTGTATTTGATTACGGTGATATTACATTAAAAAGTAAAGAAACGGTGGTTGATTATTTTAATCGGGTTACTAAAGTAGTTTTACACCTATTTAAAAAGACGGGCCTAACGATCTTTATCGGCGGTGATCATAGCGTTAATATTCCGCTATTTAAGGCCTTTTTAGCGTTTACTAAAGCGGAAGGCAAGATTCCAGTCTTAATTCATATAGACGCTCATCCTGATATGATGGAAGAATATTTAGATAACCCCTATAGTCACGCTACGCCCGCACGCCACGCTTTAAAAAACGGCTTAGCGGAAGATAACTTAGTGTTTGTCGGTCTCCGCGGCTTTGAAAAAGAAGAGGTCGCTTATTTTGCGCGCCATCCCAAGATTAAAATTTATTTAGCAAGTGACGTCCAAAAAGAAGGAATTAATAAAGTAACAAAAGCAATATGTGAAAAGTATAGTGATGATAAATATGCGATTTATGTAAGTTACGATATTGATGTAAATGACCCTGCTTTTGCCCCCGGTACCGGTACACCCGAAGCTTTTGGGTTACAAAGTAATGATACTTTAACCTTACTTTTATCCTTAGTGGCCTTAAAAAATACTTATGCCCTCGATATCGTGGAAATTAGCCCGCCCTTAGACACGAATGACATTACGTCATGGCTTGCGTTAAAAACCCTTTATGAAATATTTTATGTTGTAGGAGAACGCTAAATGAAAAAACACTTAATGCTTGATGCTTACGCGGCTAAAAACTTACATTTAGATGATATTAAATATATTAATGATGTCTTAAATAAAATCATCTTTGCCTTAAAGCTTAACCCCGTTACACCCCCGCAATTAATTCCTTATTATTATGGAAAAGTAAAAGAAGATATTGGAGTAACCGCCTATATGCTTTTAGAAGGTGGGCATATTACGATTCATACTTTCCCGCTTCGGGAATGCTATTTTGTCGATTTATATGTCGGGGAAGATTTTGATGACGCGAAAGCGCTTGAATTACTCCATGAACTTTTACCGTATAAAGTTGATGTTAGTAACGTCGAGGTTGTTAACCGTGAAGCGCGTGATTTAGAAAGTTATGTCTATGACGCAAACACGGATTTTGGTCCGCATATTATGCACGAAATAAAAGTAAATAATGTTCCCTCAATGGAAACTTTATATGACTTTTTAGAAAATTTTGTCACCAAAATTAATATGGATCCAATCACGAGAGCAAATGTCCAAAAGTCAAGTATCGTGAAACCTAAATACTTATCAAGCATTATTATCATTGCCCAAAGTCACGTCGCCCTCCATTATAATTACAAAACAAAAACGATTATGGCGGATGTCTTTAGCTGCGCTCCTTTTGACTTTAGTAATATGCGCGAATTTTATAAAGTGTTTGGTGATATTATTAGTGAAAGACTTATTGCTCGCGGCACAAAGCACATTTATAAAGTGAAGTCCAAAGTTAAAAAAGATGACCTTAAAGCGTCAATGCGCTGGCAAAAGGCGATGAAAACTAAATAACAGGAAAGGCGTCATGGTACGCCTTTTTTAATAGTAAAAATTGTTTAATTTCTAATAAGACACCGTAAAGCGCTGCTCGGTGTTCAAATTCTTCCCGCGTTTGCGGTAAGGGAAGTTCGCGATATGACATTAATAATTGGTCATGCTTAACAAGTAAATCACTTGCAAAGTCAGTAAACCCAATCCGATCTTTAAATAAATGTAAGTAATCAATAATCTTTTGTTTATAGGGGGAATCATAAAGACTATTTAATGTTTTAACGATATCTTCTAAGATTTTAATTTGTTCAGCCCGCACATTAATATAACTAAAAGCTTGCATAATGTTTTCAATCTTATAATTTTCAAGGGCGACTTGTAAACTTTGTTTCGTGTTTTCTAATACATTATTGACACTCACTAAATCATCTTCCGTGATAGCTTCAATATTAATAAAAAGTTTAGCGATTGCTTGATCTAGTAATATTTGTTGCTGATAAAGCACTTTTGACTTCCGGAAAGTGAAGAAGTTTAATAAAAGCGCGGGAATCGTGCCAATAATCATAATGAGTAATGCGTTTAATGGCGCCCACGTTGTTTGTTCGGCCCACTGTTGACCAATTAAGACAAGGGCAATCGTCGCCCCGTATTCTAACTTTAATAAATATAAAACCGCTAAAACGGCGAGCACCATCATAAATAGATTAATAAGGTTATAACCAAATAAATAAAATAAAAGCGCACTGACTGCTAAACCTATGACACTTGCAAGTAACCTTGTTAATGCGGCCTTAAAGACGTTATCGCGACTATACCATAAATGTAAGATTGCAATAACCCCGGCTGTATAACTATAAGGTAGTTCAAATAAATAAGCGACACTAAAAGCAATGATGAAGCCGACTAACATTTTAAGCGCTAACGCGAAGCGTAATTTCTTTTCCATAGTCGTATTTTATCAAAAAAGATGCTAATTTAACTAAATTACACCTTAAATATATTAAAAAATGCAATATTTTCTTTAATCGTGTAAACTTTATATTATAGATAAGAAAAAGAGGTAAGCTATGAACTTATTTAAAACCTATAAGGGGGATAACGTACCCCGATTAACAAAATATGTTTTTTCTTTTGTCGGCATTGGTCGAGACGCTGCTTATACGCTCATTAATTTGTTTTTAATGATTTACTTACAACTTACATTACCAGAAAGTGATCCAACGCAATATAAGCTCATGATTACAGTTGTTATGGTCGTCATGCTTTTAATTCACTTATGGGACGGTATTAATGACCCGATTATTGGGATGATCATTGAAAACGCTCGTTTTAAGCTTGGAAAATATAAACCGTGGATTTTATTTGGTGGTCTTATTAACGGCTTATTACTTATGGTTTTATTTTCATTCCGGCCGTTTGGTGGGTGGGGTTATATTGTCTTTTTCTTAATTGTGTATTTATTGTGGGAAATTAGTTTTACTTTTAATGATATTGGCTATTGGAGTATGGTGCCAAGTTTAACGCGTGACCCTAAGCAACGTAACCAAATTACAATGCTGATGGCGATTGCTGTTAATATTGGTGCGTTTACGGTTGGGGGCTTAGTGCCTTCCCTTTATCCTGGTAACGCTATTAAAGTCTTTAGTTTACTAAGTATTATTATTGGTTCAATATATATATTCTCTCAAGTATTACTCGTCTTTTTATGTCAAGAACGAGATCGCAGTGAAATCGATAAAGAAGAACCGATTAAAGTACGCGATATATTCCGGGTTATTAAAGGCAATAAACCGCTTTTAATCATGCTAATTGCGATTGTTCTCCACTATTTAGCGGGTTCGATGTTTAATAACTTAGGGCAAAACTACATGCACTTTGTCTTTGGCTATAAAGAAGCCGGTCAAGCATTCTTTTACTTTTTAATTGCTTACGCTGTTGGTTCCATTGCCGCAAACTTTATCTTTGGCTTCCTCGTTAAAAAATATACAAGATCCCAATTATTAAAAGGCTCGATTATTATTTCCTCGCTTGGAAACGGCCTCTTTTTCCTTATTGGTAGTGCCCATGCTTTTGGCTGGTTAGCGATCCCTAATGACATCTATCAATACTTTCTCCCCGTTTTAGCGCTTATTATCTTTACCCCGCAAGGTGTCTTTTATCTTGTCTTACTCGTGCAAATTACGAATACAGTCGAATATAACGAATGGCAAACTGGCGACCGTAAAGAAAGTGTCGTTTTTGCCGCCCGGCCTTTTGCCGCTAAAATTAGTAACGCCATTACTGTATTAGTCGTCTTTTTAACCTTAACCTTCGGTGGCGTTTACGATATTACAAAGCAAATTAGTGACTTTGAAGTTAAAGGTGGCTTAACACCAAGTGATCCCGGCTATTTAACACAAACCGAAGTTATTACCGGCGCGCAAGCGGCGATTGATAACGCAAACTTAGCCCAAGCCCGCTTTTCCTTAATTCTTGGTATGGCTTTCTTACCGCTTGCCTGTAATTTACTAGCCTATTTCTTAATTAAGCGTAAATACCCGATTGACGAAAAAATGTATGAAAAGATTGTAAAAGATATCGATAGTCGAAAACTTCTAGTAGACGAACATTAAAATAGAAGTAGACAATAAAAAAAACATCACCATAGTAACGGGTGATGTTTTCTTTTTGTTAAATGTTTTGTTTTGGACGAATGAAGACATCAAGACCTTCATTGCGTTTTTCAAAGCCATTAGCAAGGAAGAATTGGAGAGCTTTTCCTTTAAAACCGTAGTTTCTTGGGTCAAAACCAGGGTATTTACGAACAAGTGTATTATTCGTATTACTCCAGTATGCCCATCCATTTTCATCCCCAGTTTCACTAATGATATTGGTGACAACATCAATTAAGTCATCAAGACTAATAATGCCATCATCATTATCTTGACCATTAACTTGGGTCTTTCCTTTACGTTTTGGCTTAACGTTTTTGTCGCGGACATTTTTAATTTTGTCGAGATAAATGAAGAGATCAACGGAGTTTACAAGCGAAAGTGGAGTCTTGCTTTCACCCATCCCAATAATAAACTTATTGTTTTGGCGTAAGCGACTAA
>CAYTKX010000047.1:0-6395 GCA_964438495.1 uncultured Staphylococcaceae bacterium | reverse complement strand
AACTTCTTTTTTAAAAACGAAATAAGTCCCATTATCGCGCCACCTTTTCTAATGCATTCTTCGCCGCATTTTGTTCGGCCTCTTTATTGTTAGCCCCGTATCCCTTACCAAGAATAATGCCGTCATAACTAACAGTAGATACAAAAGCTTTTTCTTTTTCTAAGCCACTTGGCAATGTTTCATAAACTGGTAATCCTCTTTTATCAGCTTGGATAAATTCTTGGAGCGTGCTTATAAAGTCAAAGATTTGGTTAAAGTCATATTCATCAATTGCTTCACCCACTAAACTATATATGTAATTTGCAGTTATTTGTAACCCTTGATCTAAATACATTGCACCAATTAAGGCTTCAAAAACATCTTCAAAATATTTATCATTACTCATTAAATCTTCAGGGGTAATTGATTTACCAGTGCGAATAAACTTTTCTAAGCCTAATTTGCGCCCTAAATTAGAAACACTATGGCTCCGCACAAAGTTTTTGCGCATGTTTGTTAATTCACCTTGTCTTTTATATGGATAACTTTTAAAGATTGCACTTGTAATGACAAAGTTTAAAATTGAATCACCAAGAAACTCTAACCGTTCATAGTCTTCGGCCTTTTCTTCTTTTGTTTTGTAACTAGAATGCGTTAAAGCCGTCACAAAAAGTGATTCGTTATTTGGTTTAATTCCTAAACGCGTAAATAGTTCTTTATACTTTGACATTCGTCATCCCTTCACGCACTGTATTTACAATATCGGCATGTGCCATTTTATAAGCGACCACTAAAGCACTATAAAACCCACGAGGATCACTATTACCGTGCGCTTTAACAACAACGTTATTAACGCCAATTAAAATTGCGCCACCTGTATTTTTATAATCAAATGTTTGTGCCATATCATTAAAGCCGCGTTTTGCTAAAAGATAACCAAGTTTGGAAAAAATATTACGCTTAAAAGCTTTTTTAACTCCACCCATTAATACTTTAGAGGCGCCTTCAATACTTTTAAGTAAAACATTACCCGTAAAGCCGTCAGCGACAATAACATCAGCCTCACCTTCTAAAACATCACGGGCTTCCATATGACCATAAAAGTCAGGAACTTCTTTTTCTTTAATAAGTTTAAATGCTTCTTGGACAACGGGTGAACCTTTTGAATCTTCAGTTCCGTTGCTTAAAAGATAAGTACGCGGATTAGCAACATTTAACGCCGCTTTTGCGTATATTTGGCCCATTAATGCGAATTGATATAAGTGATTTGCACTATTTTCATTACTTGCCCCAATATCTAAAATCGCAACTTGTTTCCCTTTAATTTTCGTGGGGAAAGGGGCAAGAATCGCCGCTCTTTCAACTCCGGGAATAAGTTTAAGTTTTAAAGTGGCAGCGCTTAAAAATGGTCCTGTACCGCCAGCGCTAATAATAGCATCAGCTTTTTCATAAATTACAACATTGATAGCTTTTAATAGTGAAGATTCTTTCGCTCTTAATACTTCAAGCGGTGTTGCATCAACTTTTACAACATCGCGAGCGTCAACAATCGTCGCAAGCCCTTCTAACTCTTTTAATTCTTCAGCCTTACCAACGGCAAAAAGTTCAACTTCTGGATAATCTTTTTTAAATTTAACTACTGCGGGAATCGTTGCTTTAACGCCGTGATCGCCGCCCATCATTTCAATTACTAATCGCATATTTGTTACTCCTTTAATAAAAATAACCTAAGTTATTTTACCATAAACTAAGGTCTAAACATATTTAAGGCTTAATGCCTTATGCACTAAATCCCTTTTTATCAACGTAGATTGTAAGAAAATAGAATAATTAAGATATTGAATCTTGAATCTTTTTTAAGTATAAGCGATATTCTTCAACATGAGGGTTATTAATTATTTCTAAAGCGTCACGCTTAATATTTTGAATAAGGGCAATATCTTTTACAACGTTTAAGTATAAAAAACTTGGCATCCCACTTTGCCGTTCCCCAATAAGTTCACCTGGACCACGTAATTTTAAGTCGAGTTCTGCAATTTTAAAGCCGTCATCTTCTTTGGCAAACTCATAAAGTTTTAAGTTATCTTCCTCTTCACTAACGAGTAATAGTTTAGCAGTTTTGCCGTCACGCCCAATACGACCGCGTAATTGATGGAGCGAAGATAAACCAAAGCTTTGTGGCTCATAAATGATCATTAACCCTGCATTTTTAACGTCAATTCCCACTTCAACGACCGAAGTTGCAATTAATATTGGTTTAATTCCTGCTTTAAAAAGAGCGAGCGATTCATCTTTTTCTTCACTGGTCATTTGCCCGTGTAATAATGTTACTTCACTAGGAAAATGCTTTTTATATGTATCATAAAGCTCTAATACATTTGTCTTTTTACCGTATGTAATCTTCGGTGCAATAATATAGACTTGGCGATTTTCTTTTAACGCATTTTCAATTTCTTTCACAAGTTCTTTTGTTTTATAGGCTGCAACTTCGCTTATTACTTGCCGTCCTGCATGGGGAAAGCTTTTAATCGTTGTAATATCAGTATCGCTATAAATGACACTTGCAAGCGTTTGCGGAATCGGGGTCGCACTTAATAATAGTAAATCAGCCTTATCACCTTTATTTAAGAGCGTCTCCCGTTGGTTAACGCCAAATTTATGTTGTTCATCAATAATAACAAGTTCAAGTTTTGGATAAATAACGTCTTCGCTAAATAAAGCGTGTGTCCCCACAACAATATCAACATTACCTAATTGGATTTGTGTTTTAAGTTCCGCTTTTTCACTTTCCTTTAAAGCACCAATTAATAGCTTAATCCGCACATTAAAAGGTTTAAAAAACGCAAGCATTGATTCATAATGCTGTTTTGCTAAACTTTCTGTCGGCGCTAAAAAGACACCTTGAGCATTACGTAAATAGTTTATATATAAAGCAATAAACGCCACCACCGTTTTACCACTGCCAACGTCACCTTGCAAAAGACGGTACATTAATGTTTGTTTATTCATGTCATAGCCAATTTCGCGCACTGCTTCGAGTTGTTCTTTTGTTAAAGTAAAAGGAAGAGCGCGCACAAAGTCATTTGCGAGTTTTAAATCCACTATTGTTTTATGATCATTAACTAAAACACTATTTGTTCTTTTAATTAAAAGCATTTTTAAAAAGTAGGCTAATCCTTCTTCATACTTCAAAGCCTTTAGACCAATAAATACTTCATCAAAAGATAATGGTCGATGAACGTGCATTAACGCGGTATTTAAAGGAACCAAGTCGTTTTTGCTGCGTATTGCCGGCGGTATTTCAGATTGTACATCAATATTTTTAAGGGCTTTTTGCACGATTTTTACAAATTCGTGGTTAGCGACTTCACTTGGTAAAGAGTATAAAGGGGACACTTGTTCCGCGCTACTTAATTGACGCGGGAAAAGTTTAATTAAGCTAATTTCTTGTTTCTTCAAGTTAATTGTCCCATACACTGTAAGTTCAGTGCCGACATTAACCATGTTTAAAATATAACGTTGATTGTAGGCGACGATGTGATAGGGAACATTATTAGCGCTTATCGCACTAAAGCGAATAATCGTAACCCGCGGGGTTTTAATGATAACTGGAGCCGAGGTCGCTTTTAAAAATAACACAACTTTTTCATTCGTGTTTAATTTAAACTCTTCACTATACCGAAGATCTAAATAACGGCTTGGTAAATGAAAAATGACATCATTAAATGTTAAGATGTCATATTTACTTAAAGCTTCATTTATCCGGGCAGAACCACTTAGTTTAGCCACGAACTACTCGCTATTCTACTCCCACGATAAAGGAATATACTGGTTGGCCACCATTCACTAATTCAAAATCAACTTTGGGATAAATAGATTCAAATTCTTCTAAGATTTCGGTTGCTTCACTTTCTTTTATGTCTTCACCATAGATTAAAGTGACAATTCCACTTAAATCAGTGATCATTGACCGTAAAAGTTCACGTAAAGCTTCAAATTTATCTTTAACTGAGCAAAGGATTGATTTTCCTTGTAAGGCCATGTAATAATCTTTTTTAACTTCGACACCTTCAATCGTTGTATCTTTAATTGCAAATGTAACTTGTCCAGTTTCAACACTATCAAGGGCGTCACTCATCATCGCAAAGTTATCGTCTGCGGGTACTTCCGGATTAAAAGTCATCGCTGCGACTAAACCTTGCGGAATTGTTTTACTTGGAATAACAAATACTTTAACTTCGCCTTCATCATTAACGACTTCCGCTGCTTGGGTCGCCGCAAGAATGATGTTACTATTATTAGGTAATAAGTAAACCGTCTTCGCTTTTACTTTTTTAATCGCTTCAACGAAGTCTTCAGTCGATGGATTCATTGTTTGTCCACCCTTAACGACGTGATCAACACGGTATTCTTTAAATAATGCTTCAAGCCCGTCGCCACTAGCCGTACTAATAAGGCCATATTCTTTAAAGGCAGCGGCACTTAAAGTATCGCTTGTTACCATTTGTTGTTCCACGAAATCTTCACCATGACTACTTAAAGCATCATGTTGTTCGGTCATGTTTTCAATCTTTAAAGTAACAAACTCACCAAATTGTTGCGCGTAATTTAATGTTGTTCCTGGTCTTAAGGTGTGAATATGAACTTTTAAGATATCTTCATCACGGACCATAACAATTGAATTACCTTGTGAGTTTAAGACACTCGCAAATCGTTTTTCGTTAAAAGTCTTTTTAACATCATCACCGCCACCAATACGGAGAATAAATTCGGTACAGTAGCCATATTCTTCTTCGCCTTCAATTTTGGCCCCGGCCATTTGAAAGCTTGGCGTTACTTCAGTCGCGGTTGCCTGTTCTTTTTGGACAATTCCGGTCGTTAAAGCATAAAGCATTCCTTCAAGAATAGCGACAACACCAGCGCCCCCACTATCAACGACGCCAACTTCTTTTAAAACGGGTAAAAGATCAGGCGTTCTTTCTAAACTAGCTTTTGCTTCTTCAAGCATTACTTCAAGCGCTTGCTTAATGGTCCAGTCAGGGCGTGCTTTTTCGTTAAGAACTTCAGCAGATTCACGAATAACAGTTAACATTGTCCCTTCAACGGGGCGCATAACTGCTTTATAGGCCACTTCTTTGCCCATCATCATCGCTTCACCTAGTTCAACAGCGTTAATTGTTTCTTTATTTTCTAAGCCATTAGCGAAACCGCGGAAGATTTGACTTGTAATGACCCCACTATTACCGCGGGCCCCCATTAAAAGGCCTTTACTAAAAGCTTTCGCAATGCGATAAACATTGGTGTCATTTAAGTTATTTATTTCTTTCGCGCCACTACTGACGGTTAAATTCATATTAAGCCCAGTATCACCATCGGGAACTGGGAAGACGTTAAGTGCATCAATCGCCGGGTAATTATTATATAAATGATTAGCGCCGGAGATGAACATTTCCTTTAAGGTTATTCCATTAATTTCTTTCATTTTAAAAACTCCTCGTTAGCGTTCTTCAACGCCAACAATAAATATGTTGACGGCTTTGAATTTGATATCAAAGGTCTTTTCAAGATTGTACTTTACAGTATCTTGGACAGTGCTTATAATTTCGGTAAGCTTTAAACCATACATCACGTTGATATAAAGCGTGACGTGCCAAAATCCACTTTTCCTTTGGACGATGACCCCAGGTTTAGGTTCAACTTTAAAAAACTCATCAATTTTTGATTTCGGTGGTTTATTAGCAATACTTACAACTCCATAGCAAGAAAGGGCACTATCAGTGGCCGCACTTGCGATCGCGCTTTCAGTTATCGTCACTGGTCCAAATGGATTTTTAATAGGTTTACTCATAATAAATTAAATTTCTTTTTTATATTTAAGCAGGGATAGTCCCGAAAACATTATACTATATTACATAGTATCACTCAAGAAAAGATGGTTTTAGGAAGCGTTTTCTTTCCTTTTTTCCTTGATTTAGAGATAAATTTTAATCATAAATCAGCGGGTTTTTTACGTTAATTTTCTTAATTTTTTACACTTTTTATCGGGCAATAAATGAAGAATTTACTCCCTTTTAAAGTCGTTTTTGCACTAATTAAGGGTGAATATGCATAGTATTAGTGCAAAATCACCTTATAATATAGGCAAATAAAAAACCTGGCAACTTGCTACTCTCCCCTTGCGGGTACCATCGCCGTAGCAGTGCTTAACTTCTGTGTTCGAGATGGGAACAGGTGTGTCCACTGCGCTATCGTCACCAGGCCAGAGATTACTCTCTGAAAACTGAAAGCTATACATTGATATTTACACGTTCTTTGTCTTGTTTAATTACAAGTAGTTTAAGTTGGCGCAATTTATTAACATTAGAAATATTAAGTCCTCGACCTATTAGTATCGGTCAACTGAATGCATCGCTGCA
>CAYTKX010000046.1:0-6445 GCA_964438495.1 uncultured Staphylococcaceae bacterium | reverse complement strand
CTTTGGGGTTAATAACAAGCGCCACGTCGGCAAACATTGTTTCTGGTCTCGTCGTCGCGACACTTAAATAAAAATCACTATCTTCTAAATAATATTTAAAATAATAAAAATTACCGCGCACTTCTTTATGGATAACTTCAATATTACTAAGCGCAGTTTCAAAAACCGGGTCCCAGTTAATAATACGTTCACCAAGATAGAGATAACCGCGTTTATAAAGTTCGACAAACGTATGGGTTACTGCTTTACTTAAACCTTCATCAAGGGTAAAGCGTTCATGGTCATAATTAACCATAATACCAAGTTTTCCCCATTGTTTGCGAATCGTTTCCGCGTATTCTTCTTTCCACTTCCACGCTTCTTTTAAAAAGTTTTCTCTTCCTAAGTCATAACGAGAAATTCCGTTTTTACGTAGTCTTTCTTCAATTTTAGCTTGGGTCGCAATCCCCGCGTGATCCATGCCCGGCATATAAAAGACATCATAGCCTTGCGCCTTTTTATAACGAGCGATAATATCTTGGAACGTATTGTCCCAGGCGTGACCAAGATGGAGTTGACCGGTGACGTTAGGGGGTGGGATAACGAGGCTAAATTTTGGCTTATTTAAATCGCCACTTTTAAAATAACCGCGCGCTTTCCAATTTTCATAACGCCCTTTTTCCACTGCGTGATGATTATAATGTGTATCTAATTTTTTCATACTTCCCCCTTTTAATAAAAAAGTCCTTCATAAAGGACGAATTTTTTCCGTGGTACCACCTTATTTCGTTAATAATAACGCACTCTTTCGTCAAGTAACGCTGACAAGACGGATATTTTTTTGTGTTACGACCCGTACCCGTCGCTCTCTTCTTTTTCACCACCCAAGAAGTCTCTATAAGAGCATAATGGATACTCCTTAACAAATATCACTTAATTTTACATAAATTTTGCTGGCTTCGCAACTAATTTTCTTTAATTACCGCTTCAATATGTTTTTGTAAGGCGCCGATGTTTTCTTTTTTCAGACTACTAGTGAAAAACGGTTTACTTTGTGAATCAAGAAACATCGTTTCATAAAGCTTCATCGCTTTTGCTTTTAAGCTTTGATTTAGTTTATCGGCCTTTGTAAAGATAACCGTTACTTTATAATCTTTTGCCCGCACAAACTCTAAAAACATTAGATCATCTTCGCTTAAGTCGCGCCGAGCGTCGAGTAATAAATATATTTGCTTTAACGCTTTGTTATCGTCAAAATAATCATTCATCATCCGCTCGAAAAAAGAGCCTAAAGATTTCCCGCCCTTTGCGTAGCCATACCCCGGCGCGTCAACCAAATAAAAGGTTGAATCAACCATGAAGTAATTTAAAAGCTTCGTATAACCAGGCTTTTTTGACACGTAGGCAAAGTTTCGCCGATTAATGAGGGCGTTAATAAGACTACTTTTACCGACGTTTGAGCGACCAATAAAAATGACTTCAGGGAGGGGTTTAACCCTCCCATCATTCTTCGTTTGAAAGCTTTGCACAAAGGTCGTATTATTAAAATTCATAAACTTCCTTATGCGGCGAGCGGTTCTTCCTCTTTCGGTAATAAGGCGATCGCCACAGCTTCATCAATTGTTTTAATCGGCACAAGTTTAATTTTTTCTTGCACTTCTTTTGGTATTTCTTCTAAGTCAATGACGTTTTCTTCGGGGAATAAGACCGTTTCAATCCCGGCTCTAATACAACCTAAGACTTTTTCATAAAGGCCCCCGATTGCTAAAACGCGGCCCGTTAAAGTAACTTCCCCGGTCATTGCAACATTTGGGTTAATTTTACGATTCGTTAAGGCACTTATAATGCCAATCGTCATCGCAACCCCGGCACTATTGCCGTCTTTACTACTTGCTTGCGGGAAGTGGACGTTTAAATCAGTGTTCATAAAGACATCTGGATCAACTCCGTATTTAACAGCGTAACTGCGGACGTGACTCGCAGCGATTTCGCCACTTTCTTTTAGCATTTTTTCAAGGTTTCCGGTGACGTTAACGGTGCCTTTTCCTTTAAAGGTCGTGACTTCGACTTTCATAATGTCACCAATATTACCAGCGACACTGATGCCAGTGACAACGCCGACAATGGGCGCTTTTTCTTTCGTGGTAAAGAAGTTACGAGGTCTTCCTAAATGCTTTTTAACTTCGTCTGGGGTAATCGTAAAATTACTTTCAACATCCGTTAAAGTTTCAACACTTAACTTCCGTAAAATCGCACTTATTTTTTGGTCAAGCATCCGTACACCTGCTTCCCATGTGTAGCCACCGATAATAAAGCGTAAGCCTTCATCGGTAAACTCGATGTCATAACCTTTTAAGCCGTGACTTTCAATCCCTAAAGGAATTAAGTGGCGTTTAGCGATTTGTACTTTTTCTTCTTCGGTATAGCCTTTAAGTTCAATCATTTCCATCCGGTCGCGTAAGGGACGCGGAATGTCCCAATAATAGTTTGCGGTCGCAATAAAGACGACTTTACTTAAGTCATATGGTTCATCAATATAATGGTCGATAAAACCTTTATTTTGTTCAGGGTCTAAGATTTCTAAAAGCGCACTGCTCGGGTCTCCTCTTGTGCCACTGCGGCCAAGTTTATCAACTTCGTCTAAGACAAAGATTGGATTAATCGTCCCCGCTTTGCGCATTGAAGACATAATAATTCCTGGCTGCGAACCAACATACGTTCTTAAAAAGCCACGTAATTTACTTTCGTCATCAACACCGCCTAAACTTGCTTTAACAAGCTTGCGGCCCATGGCGGTCGCAATACTTAAGGCAAGGCTTGTTTTCCCAGTACCGGGTGGGCCATAGAAACATAAAACGGTTGCTTTATTTTCTTTGGCAAGGCGTTTTACCGCCATAAATTCAACAATTCTTTTCTTTGGTTCTTCAAGACCGTAATGATCATTATCTAAGACTTTACGGACATTTTTTAAATCAAGATTATCGATTGTTTCTTGGTCATATGGTAATTTCATGAGCCAATCAAGATATTCAATAATCCGTGACCGTTCCGCCATTTCACTGCGGCTCATCTTTTTAACTTCTTTTTTAATGCGAGTGACAAAGTTTTTGGGGAAATAACGGGTTTTAAGCCGTTCTAAGATTTCGTCCCCAGTATCAAATTCTTCGTCGTCATCATCTTCTTCGCCTTCCGGTAAGTCGATTGGTTTGGCGCCACTTGTCGCTTCATCGACGTTTTGGGCGCGATTGCGGACGATTTGACTAATCGTGCCGACAGCGTCATTTGTTTCATCGTTTTCTAATAGCTTAATAAGGCGATCAATTTGTTTTTCTAGACTTGCCTCTTGTAAGATCATCATCCGTTGTTCAGTACTATTTAAAGTTTTATTCGCTAAATAGTAAATTAATTGTTCAAGACTTAAATTTTGAGCTTTTAAGTCATCAACGGAAATTTGTAAACGCCGCGTTAACTCTAAGCGGTCATTTAAAAACTTATAAAGCGCTTCTTTTAGTGCTTCTGGGTCAACGTTTTGGTCTAAGGGTTCAGGATGAATGACAAGCGATTTTGCGACTATGTAATCGCCACTTGCGTTTAATCCTTCAATAAAAACACGGGCGAGCGGTTCAAATTGGACCGTAATGTGATGGGGTCTTTCCCGCACTTTTGTAAGACGTGCGAGGACACCAAAGGAATAAATATCATCTAATCCTGGGTTATTTATCGTAAAGATACGTTGGGTAGCGACGATAATTAGTTTATCTTCACTTTGATTAGCGAAGCGGATTGCTTCGACTGTTTGCGGTCTGCCGGCATCAAGATCATCACTTTGGTTATAAGGAAAATATACTTGATTGCGCGTAATGATGACCGGTAATTCATATTTAAGTTTTTTCTTACTCATAAAACCTCCCGTCTATTACGTAGTTTCGTAATTATAAGTAATTTTTAAGTTTAGTTATTGTGTTCGACTAAGAAATCAATAATGCGGCGTTGGCGAATGTCATTTTTAAGGTTTTTAATGTTTTCACCGAGGATTTCACGGATTTTTGCTTCTTCCATGTTATACATTTCCGCCATTTTAGCGACTTCAAAGTCAACTTCAGCGTCACTTACTTCAATGTTTTCTAATTTAGCAATTTCTTGGGTAATTAAATAGTTTTGGACACTGATGCGTGCTTCTTCGTGGAAACGGTCGTGAATTTCTTCATCAGTTTGACCGGTGACCGTTTTATATTGATCCCAAGTCATCCCTTGTTGCGTCACTTCTTGCATTAAACGGTCTTGCATGTGGTGACCTTCACTGTGAATGATGTCTTCGGCAATTTCAAATTCGGTTGTTTCCCGTAATTTAGCGAGTACTTTTTCAACGTAAGCACTCCGTTCTTTACTTTCGGCTTCTTGATTTAATTCATATAAGACGTGGACGCGTAAGCTTGCGACGTCACTAACGTTTGGTAAACCAAGACTTGCGGCGAATGTATCATCTAATGTCGGAACGCTTTTGGCTTTAACTTCGTGGGTTGTCGTTTTAAAGACCGCTTTTTTACCTTTTAAGTTTTCGTGGTAATTTTCGGGGAAAGTAACGTGAACATCACGGCTTTCACCAGCTTTAACGCCGACAAGGGCATCTTCAAAGCCGGGAATGAATTGGCCACTGCCAAGTTCTAATTCGTGATTACTTGCTTTACCGCCTTCAAAAGCGACGTCATCGACAAAGCCTTCAAAGTCTAACACTACAGTATCGCCAAGGGCGGCTGGTTCTTCTTTGAGCACTAATTCCGCGTTTTGCGCTAAATAGCTATTTAATTTGTCAGTAATCGCTTCTTCGCTTACTTCAACCGGGTCATGACCAATTTTTAAGTCTTTATAGGCGCCAAGTTTAACACTTGGGGCAGCAACGATTGTGAATTTAAGCGTTAATTCTTCGTCACTTACTTTAACGACGTCATAACTTGGTTGCATGACTGGGTAATGCCCTGATTCTTCAAGGGCGAAAGTAAAGGCTTCATCTAAGACACTTTTAATCGCTTCATCAAGTTCTTTAGCGGGGTCAATTTTATCTTTGACTAAGTGTTCGGGGGCTTTACCTTTGCGGAAGCCTTGGACTGTCACTTCACCTGCTAATTTTTTAAACGCTTTTTTACGGGCAGCAAGCCACGCTTCTTTAGCGACTTCGACTTCTAATTCGTAGACACTAGTTTCTTTTTTTGTTACATTTAATTTCATTTATACTTATTCCTCCATTTATAACTTAAATAGTATACTAAAATTTGCTTGTTATTAATAACAAAGTTACTTATTTTACATCTTTTGTCTTATTTTTTATGTGTTTTTGCTCTTTATCTTAGAAACGGTAAAAAATAATATTTATCGCGAATATATAGTAATGCGTCCCCGTCGTAATTATAAGTATCTAAAAATTCATTAAAATCTTCCATTCTTCCGGTCACGCTAAGTGTTAGATAATGGAACGTTTGACTTAGTAAAACGACATCTTTTTTATCATAATTTTGCGGATAAATCGTAAAGATATGGCGGTTAATCAAATCAAGAATGACTTCTTTAAAGTTAATGTCGTCATCTTGTTCAATTATTTTATCAACTTCTTTAAAAAGGGCTTTTTGGGCCGTTGTTTCCCCAGGTTCAAATAGTTTAGCAGGGTTTACTTTTAAGATAACCCCATATTTATTAATCGCTACAGTTTTATTATGGTCTTTTTGTTTTAAAATATATAAAACATATGACTTTAACGTTTCTTCTTCAGCGTTTAATAATACTTTTTCTAAGATTGTAATATAGCTTTCATGGTAATACTTATCAATATAGACTAGGGCGCTCAGCGTTAGATCATGGTCGCCACTAAAAAGACGGCGTTCTATTTCTAGTAAGTCGAGTTGCCGATAGCGGAAATTATCTTTTCTTGCCTTTTGCACTGCGTCGCCCAACGCAGCGATAATCTCGTTGGTTTCAAGGGAAAAATAAGGGAAATCTTCGTATTGCTTTAACACATTAAGCGCTTGATCTAAATCTTTTAACTCATTTAAGATGTCAATATGGGCTTTAATGAGTTCTGGAGCATTATATGTGTATAATTCCATTTGATTTTCACTAATAAAGCTTAAGGCAATATGATATTCGCCAAGCTTAATAAGTCCTTTTAAGCGATAATGCATCAATAAAGGATCACGCGTTCCTTTTGTTAATGTTAAGAGCGCTTCAATTTCGTTATTTTCTAAAAGGGCTTTGATTTTTTTATGCATTATGGGTCTATTCTATCATAGGTAAAAAACTTTTGATAAGTTCTTTACAAGGAAAGTAAAAGTTATTATTTATTCGCGCCTTCAGCGGATTCTTTTAAAGGTTCATCTTTTGCTGCAACTTGGGGAACTGGTTCAGGTTTGGGACCAATGATTTCGACTTTACGGTCAATGGTGTAAGATTTTGTAATGTAAAGCGAATATTTAGC
>CAYTKX010000045.1:0-6503 GCA_964438495.1 uncultured Staphylococcaceae bacterium | reverse complement strand
CATAAAAGGGTTAATCTTTTACCACTTTGGGTAAATGGTGGAAAGTATGAGTAATTATGCCCCTATATCAAGCGAATAACCCACCTTTTAAGTTCGGCACTTGTCGCCTTGCGTTTATATAAGATTAAACATTTTTGTGGCAGAATCGAATATTATAAACGCTTTATTTTAGAAATCCCACTTTTAAAAGCATAATCAAGTTCATTAAGCATTTTCTTGTTTTCAAAAAAATTACTCTTCGGATCAGGATACAAGGGGGTCCCAACGTTAATTGTGTAATGGGTGTTTCCCGAAGCATCTCTTTCCCAAGTAGTGAATACAGGTAATATTGGCACGTTATATTTTGTAGCAAAATGATATGCCCCAGGCATTAGTGGTCGAGCATACGGATAATCTAACCACATTTCTTGTTCAGGATATATTAGGATTGCTTGACTCCTTTTAATCCTTCTTTCAAAACTTGGATTAAATTTTGTTGCTAGATATGACAAATCATGAGAATAAGGCATTACATCAATATTACGAATCAACTTCCCAAGAGAACCAGCCATAAAAAGGTTCCCTTCATTAATAACTATACTTAATCTATTTTTAAACCCTAGTTTATCACTTAGGTATCTAACCACCAAACTATCGAAAGGTGAAAAATGATTTGATGTAATAATACAAGATTTTCCTTTAAGTTCAATGGCATTTTCAAGACCGTTAATCGTTATAAACTTTGACAATTGTGTTGTCTTTTGGTTAACAATTCTCATTGCAAAATATCTACCGACCTTATTAACGAATTTCGTCTTGTTAATATCATATTTAAATACCACTCTGTTCCGATCTTCAGGACTTACCTTATAATCGCCCGGCATAACTTTCACGTTGAAAGTATTCGCTTCAATTGCCTTTTTAATATTTTCTTCGATTACAGGTCTTATATCTTCAAACATAAATTTTTATAGTTGTAGGATTTTCTTAAAGGTTATTTGCTCTTCGTTTGTGATTTTTAATGCTTTTGCAAACAAACCTTCAACTCCTTTTCTTTCTTTTTCAAGGTGTACTTCATCTACACCTTTTCTAATTTTAATTAAATCTTCAAGAAAGGGACTCGTAGCGGCCGCACGCCAAAACTCTTCACTAAAAAGTACATGATCATGGTGCCAAGGCTTTTCAAACGAGTTGTAGTGAAGTAGTTTCAAAGTATCAATATTAAATTCTTTATCTGGTAAGGGCATTTTATTCCAACCGATTGGCAATAAAACCTTGTCATTACGACACAAGACATTTAAGTAGTCTTGATCAGGGCAAACGGAGTCAAAATTATATTCATTAAGTAACGTTAAGAATTTCTCCTCTATCGAATCTTCACGGAATTTCTTTAAATTCATGACGAGGACACCGCTATTAAAATACTCGTCTGCAGGAATACCAACAGCCTTATGGGCATAATCAGCAAACGTCGGCACATCCTTTACAAGTCGGTCATTAATTGCAGCGACTAGTTTTCCATTAATATCTGTATTAAATAGTTCGCTGATATCGCCTACTAGTATAAGATCAGCATCAAGATAAATAGCTTTATCAAGTTCTGGAAAAAGAGTAGGAATAAACATTCGATAATAAATTGCTACACTGTAGTAATCTCGTAACCGCAGACTAAGGGCATCATGATATTTTGCAATCGCCTGTGTTATATCAAAAAACTCAATTGATAAGTTTTGTTTACTTAACTTGGAAATTCGTGATATATTCGTTTGTTTAATACCGTTATTTAGGACGATAATCCGATAATTGTACGCTGGACTTGCGTTATTGCTTAATGTATGGATAGCAGTTCCTAAAAAAGGAATATAGTTATCATCACATGCAAAAAAGATGGGGATGGTTTTATTCATATTAATTTTTCTCCTTTGTAATTAATAAATATTTATTTAAAATGTCGTCGAATTCATGACATTTGTAGACCTTATGAAGTTTCCCAATGTCCCACGGTTTAATGTTGACGAAATGGAACTTTGGAATTAGTCGAAATTGCATACTAAAGTGCCGAATTATTGTATTTTTTTTCGTCCGTTTTTGTTCGTTAAATTTTCTAGGCAAGATTAATTTATGTTTAACGTATTTATTAATTGCCGTTTGATCGCTAAGAAACACTTTTTTTGTATTTAATAAATTACGTGCCTTGCCAAATAGATTAGTCTTTCTAATACGGTCCATATTTAACAATAGAACACCGGCATTTAAATAACGTGGGCCCATAAAAATTCGCCCATATCGGTCTTTTACACCCGCGAGTTCAGCATCAGTTATGTCCATGTTATAAAAGCGCTTAATATCACCAGCAACTAAAGTGTCCGTGTCTAAATATAATAATTTGTTTGGTATTTCTGGCGTTATATCAAGCAGTAATCGAAGGAGCGTGTAGGCAGTATACCGAGTATCATTATTTGGGCTTTTGCCAAGTTCTTGCATAAACAAATTACTTAGGTCAATTTTAATAACTCGAGAATTTGGATTTGATTGCATAACCAAATTATTTAGTAAAACAATATCATCATCACCTACAGGCTTATACTCTTCGTCAAGCATTTGTAGATCCGCAGTTAAAATGAAAATATTAACAATGCCTTGGTAATGTTTTAATAACGAAAGCACTCCAAGCAACATCCCTTTAAAAACTTTGTAATTACCAGCGTAAGCAATATTCATTAGTTGCTCCTCGTTTGGTAGATAATTTTCTCAAAATTCGATAATTTACTTCTTGCACTCATTGCTTGGTAAATTTCATCTCTTAGACGTAACTGGGCAGTTTGTTTAGAAAGTTCCTCTTTTGGATAAAATGGCCCGTCGATATAGATAGCAGTTTTTAATTTTCCACGTTTTCCTTTACTGTAGACGGTAGTAAACGAAAATATTGGCACGTTGTATTTAATGGGATAGACAAAACTTTTTTCGTCAAAAGGTCTTATTTTTGTGTAGTAGGGCCAAAGTTTAGCTTCAGGATAAATAACAATTGCTACCTTTTTATTTATCCGTCTTGTAACTTCCTTGATGAAATTTTTTGAAGCCGCAAAATCATCGGGCAAGGGCAGTGCACCCCAACACTTTGTGATGCCACCTAACATTGGCAAGCTAACATTTGTTGCATTAGTCACCATACTTACATTTTTGGGCCATAGAATGGCATTAGGTGCGAAAGCATCAGCAATTGGGTGCGTATGATTGGCGTATATAAAAGCGGGTTTACCCTTTACTTGCGCCAAACTTTTCTTATTATGAATTTTAATTCTCCGTATAGATTTGGTGTAAATTAGCGCAACAGGAGTCAAAATAAAACGATAACTTAAGTATCCCATAAAACGAAGCAAGAAAAATCGAGGTCTATAATGATAAGACCCACTTATCTTCTTAACTCGTTTTGGTTTAGGACCAAAGTCATCAGTTAGTAAATCTTCATAAAAATAAATCTTTCGTTGGCTCTTCATAATCTGTTACCACCCATATAATAAAACCTTACCCAAAAGGTACAAAGGGAATATAGTTTTATTATTATCTTAGTTAGGGATGTCCATTCCCGATAATCGGGAATTTGACATTTTACTACTCTTTTGGTAAAATTCGATCAGGAAATATAGGAGAATATCATGTTCAAATACTCTGCGATAATTGCAAATAATCTTATATATTTACGACGAAAAAACGGTTTGACACAACTCGATCTTGCGAGCAAAATTAATTATAGCGATAATGCAATTAGTCGTTGGGAGCGTGGCGAAGTTACACCAACTATTGAAACCCTCGAAATAATCGCCTCTTATTTTGGTATAACTATTATTGATTTTTTAGATGAAAATTTTCCCACAAAAAATGAGCCAAAAAACACACGTTCTCTCTTACAACGAATCTTTGTAATATTATTTTCAGTGTCTGTCGTTTGGACTTTGGCTCTTATCGCCTATATTTATGCCGGTATTTTTCATGAACAACTGGGTGAATACGCTAAACACAGTTGGTTAATCTTTATTATTAGTGTTCCAGTATCACTACTTGTCTTATATTACTTTAATCGAGAATGGGGTAATAAAGTATTTCACTTAATTATCTTTTCGTTATTTTGGTGGTCATTAATTGCCACCTTTTACTTATTACTATTGGTTTTAAACAGTCTTAATTTATGGCTTATATTTATATTAGGTGTACCAATTCAACTAGCCCAATTACTTTGGTATCTAACTAGACATTAATCTTAAAGAATTACTTATAACAAAAAAAGTCACCAAGCACTACACTCGGTGACTTCCGCCTTATAGTAGCGAACCACTGTGCTCTTCCTTTTAACGTGCCCAAGGTACCCAACACGCAGTCTTACCTTACGGAAGTAGATCGCCCAGTGAGGTTGGTCGAAGGTATTCATGATTACCCACTTATAAATACAACAGTATTTTTAGTTTTGTTCACTTTTTAATAAATTTATTGTTGCTTCGATTTGCGAAGTAATAAAGGTATTAACGTCACCATACGTTTGCTTAATAAAATTAGCGGTTTCGTCGGTGAGTTGGCGTTTGACTTCGGTGGTTGCTAGGTCCAGTGCTCTCGCCTGAGCATCTTTATTAAAGGTGTTGTTCTTCTTCAATGATTCAACATAAGTTTGAAAGACACTTCGCACTGCCCGTTCGATAATGGCGGTTAGGCCAGTCATAATCGTTCTTGTCTTTTCGTCTTTTATCTTTTGGTTAAGAAATTGGATTAGTCTAGTTCCTCCTAAAGTAATCAGTGGTAGGACGACGGTAGTCACGACAATACTAATAATTGAGACGATGATATCATTCACTTTTCTTTCCTCCTGTTCGTTTAGTAATATGTTCGTCGATGCGTTTATGGGCCGATGAGGTACTTTCTTCAACCCGGGTTAGCCGGGTATTGAAGTTATCGAATTTTTGTTCCGAGTTATCAAGCCGTTTTTCAATGCGTTCGATACTTGATTTGATATAGCCAAGGTCACTTATCACGGTGCCTGATTCTCGGCCGATTTCTTTGGTGTCGACTTCAACTGGTAAAGACCATTGGGCCACAGGAACAATCGAACAAATGCTTAGAAACGAAAAATACGCCGGGCATATGTCTTTAGGCAAGTCTCATGAAAGTAACGGTGTCCGCGTCCGTTCTACTCGTTTAGAAAATGACGAATCAATGATCATGAATCATCATGACCCAATTATCTCCCCAACTATATTTGATAGAGCTATGGCGATTAGAGATGAACGGGCTGGCAAATCTAAACGCAACTATGTTCCTCATCTTGGCCGTACTAGTCCTTTTTATACTTTTGTTTATTCTATCGAGAATAGCAAATTTCTAAATTATCGAATTGAACGTCCAAAGAATAAATATGAAATTCCCACGCTCTACTGTTATGATAAGCATCGTAAAAATCGTGTTTCAATGACTGTGGAAAATTTATTTTTAATGTTGAATAATGCCCTCGGTAAACTTTCTCAACAATCACATACTCTAAATAGTGAAATCAATAATTTATTGGACCAAGCAATTAATCAATTAATTGTTGTCGGTAACAATGTCACTGAAGAGAAATTAGAACTTTTAACAAAAAGGGTTTCATTAAATAACGCTAAGAATAGATTACTTAATTTCATTAAACAAATTAGACACTTTTCCAACATGAATGAGGTCGAGGAATTTAAACGATTAGTCCGTGTCGTGGAAATGGTTGACCGCCAAACTTATAATATTCGTTTAGCGCTTGTTGAAGACAACAGTTTAGACTTTTGCTTACTAAATTCAAAAATAACTTTGAAGGTCGGCGCTAAGAACCGGGATGTATCTTTTTTTATTTATCTTTGAGAGTTCGCCACCTTGTTATGGAAAACTAAAAGTAGAGTTCGCCACCTTGTTATGGAGTGTGTGACAAGAATGTTATGAAAAAGAAAAGGGCCGTTCGTGAGAATAAAAATTTCTCTTGAACGACCCGTTTTTATAAAAAAATCGCCAATTTAAGGCGATTTTATATGTTTTTCGGCATTTTTTGCTTACCAAATCAAGATTTTTTTGGTGGAGCCGACGAGGATCGAACTCGCTACCTCTTCCATGCCATGGAAGCGCTCTCCCAGGTGAGCTACGGCCCCTTATGTGCTTATAAAGAATACCTTTAATTGTGGAACATGTCAAATGTTTTATGTATTAATTACCGCTATTGTTATGGCTAGCGCGCCATATTTTTTAATCAAGGTTGGATTATAATACTTTTCCATATCCCGCGCATTAACCGTTTCACCTTCGTGGTAACCAAGTTGTTGTGGATTATAGTTTGCGTACAATTCCTCAAAATCTTTGTAAGATTCAATTTTAACTACTTTAACATTTATAGTTTCGCCTGATTCAATATTTGTAAAAGTAATTGTATCGCCAACACGTAAAAGCTTGCGCCGCTCATCATTGAGCCGCATTTCAATACTTTTAAGCTCGTGCTTAATTAAGTTAAACGGTCCTGGATG
>CAYTKX010000044.1:0-6702 GCA_964438495.1 uncultured Staphylococcaceae bacterium | reverse complement strand
TTGCGTTAATTACAGACGTCGGAACGATCAATGACAAATCGTTCAACCAAGGTGCATGGGAAGGTACTAAAAAATATGCTGAAGAAAAGAAAATCAGCTATAAATATTATCAACCAGACACCAAGTCAACTTCGGACTACATTAAATCAGCAGAAATTGCGATTAAAAACGGAGCGAAAACGGTCGTTACCCCAGGTTACCTTTTTGAAAATGCAATTTGGGATTTACAAACCAAGCATCCAGAAACCAAATTTATCATCTTAGACGGTTCGCCACATAACGTTACCGACTGGGAAACAAATGCGACATTAGACGGTGGTGATCCTGATTTCACCGTTAAAAAGAATACATATCCTGTCTTCTACGCTGAAGAAGAAGCTGGCTTCTACGCTGGTTACGCTGCCGTTAAAGAAGGCTTCCGTAAATTAGGATACATGGGCGGAATGAGTGTTCCTGCTGTTGTCCGTTTCGGAATGGGCTACATTCAAGGCGCACGCATTGCAGCCGAAGAATTAGAACTTGATGACAATGCTGTTGAAATGAAATACATGTACTTAAATTCATTTGCCCCAGACGCTGCTCACCAAACGAAAGCGACTGCGTGGTATGGTACTGGTATTGACGTTATCTTTGCCGCTGCTGGTGGTGCTGGTAACTCTGTCATGAAGGCCGCTGAAGGTTTAGAAAAGAAATGGGTCATCGGTGTTGACATTGATCAACGTGATGAATCCCAAACTGTTTTAACCTCTGCAATGAAAGAATTAGCGAACTCTGTTTACCAAACATTAGAAAAAATCTACGCTGGTCAAGAAGGTGGCAATGCCGTGAACCTTGATTCCAAAGTTAACGGTGTTGGTTTACCAGACAACTTTGATCGCTTTGAAAACTTTACCAAAGCTGATTATGAAGCCGCATTTGCCAAAGTCGTTGATGGTTCAATTACCTTAGTCGATGACAATGACGATGCTTATAAAGATGCCGAAGGTAACAAAAGAGATCTTACAAACGCTGATTATATCGCCCTTGGTGGTACCAAAGTCAAAGTGACGATGGAAAGCTAAAATTACTAATTTAACAAAGTAATACATGAAGGTCGTGGTTTATAACCACGGCCTTTTTTTATTAGATGTATTAAATATAACTCTTATGTTATAATAAAAAAAGTTATAAAGGAGTTATTATTATGTCCTACGTTATTGAAATGTTGAACATAACGAAAGCCTTTCCTGGAATCATCGCCAACGACAATGTCACCCTCCAATTAAAAGAGGGAGAAATTCACGCTTTACTAGGCGAAAATGGGGCTGGGAAAAGTACTTTAATGTCCATTTTATTTGGGCTATATCAACCAGATGAAGGTGAGATTAAAGTACGGGGTGAAGTTGTACGGATCAAAAATCCAAATGACGCCAATGATTTACAAATTGGCATGGTGCACCAGCACTTTAAACTTGTGGAAAATTACACGGTTTTAGAAAATATCATTTTAGGGCGCGAACAAACGAAGTTTGGGCTTTTAACGAAAAAAGAAGCGCGCCAGAAAGTAATTGAATTATCTGAACATTACGGTCTTAAAATTGATTTAGATGCCAAGATTGAAGATATTACAGTTGGCATGCAACAAAGAGTGGAAATCTTAAAGATGCTTTATCGAAACGCTGATATTTTAATCTTTGATGAACCAACAGCGGTTTTAACACCTCAAGAAATTACCGAATTAATGACCAACATGAAAAACATGATTAAAGAAGGTAAATCGATTATTTTAATTACCCATAAACTAAATGAAATTAAAATGGTCGCTGATCGGTGTAGTGTTTTACGTAAAGGTAAATATATTGGTACTGTTGACGTAAAGAAAACATCAATTGCGCAAATGGCGGAAATGATGGTTGGTCGTAAAGTTGACTTTAATATTGAACGTGAGCCGGCAAATATCGGTGAAGTAGTGTTACAAGTTAATGGAATTAATCACGTTAACGAATATTTAGGGAAAAATGACCTCACTAATGTGTCCTTTGAAGTTCATAGCGGCGAAATTGTTGTTATCGCAGGGATTGAAGGTAATGGTCAAAGCCAATTAGCAGGCGTTATTACCGGACTAAATACACCAAAATCAGGACAAATAATCTTAAACGGCGAGGATATTACGAAAAAGACGATCCGCCAAAAGACATTAAGTGGTATTAGTCATATTCCCGAAGATCGCCATAAACATGGCTTAGTGCTTGATTTTAATTTAGCGAACAATTTAATTTTACAAACTTACTTTGATAAACGATTCCAAAAATATGGATTCTTCAATTTTAAAGCGATTAACGAACATGCGGATGAATTAATTGAACAGTTTGATATCCGAAGTGGTCAAGGGCGTCGCACTTTAATGCGTTCAATGAGTGGCGGTAACCAACAAAAAGCAATTATCGCCCGTGAATTATCGCGCGACATGAATTTAGTCGTCGCCGTCCAACCAACACGCGGTTTAGACGTGGGAGCGATTGAATACATTCACCGCAAACTAATTAACCTTCGTGATCATAATAAAGCTATTCTCGTCTTTTCATTAGAGTTAGATGAAGTCTTTGCTATTGCTGACCGCATCCTCGTCATGTATGAAGGACGGATTGTTGCAAATTTAATGGCTGATGAAACAAATGAAAATGAATTAGGACTTTATATGTCAGGATCGAAAGAGGCACAATATGAAGAAAATATTTAATAGTAATGCCTTTGAAAAGATGCTTGCAACGTTTATTGCTATTGTTGCGGGTCTTTTGTTTGGGCTCATCATTATGTTACTTATTAATCCAAGTATGGCTCTTGGTGGTTTTGGTGCCATCTTATCCGCTGGGTTTTTAAATGGTGGTGAAAGTTTAGGTGAAGTGCTCTTTAAAGCGACTCCGCTTATTATTACCGGCCTTGCCGTTGCCTTTGCTTTTAAAACGGGCTTATTTAATATCGGGGTGTCGGGTCAATTAATGATTGGCGCCTTTTTTGCAGTTTATGTCGGTGTGAAGTGGAATTTACCGCCTTCCATTCATTGGCTTGTAGCAATGTTAGCCGGTATCTTTGGCGGAATGCTTTGGGCGCTTATTCCGGCGCTACTAAAGGCATTTCGTAATGTTCACGAAGTCGTTGCGACGATTATGATGAACTATATTGCAATGTATATGTCGAAAATGCTTATTGAAGCAACGATTTATGATACGGTTCGTCAAGAAGCTAGACCAGTTATGACGGGAGCAATTCTTCCAACATTAGGGCTTGATAAGCTTTTTGGAAATGCACAAATTAATAGCGGCATTGTCATTGCGATATTAGCGACGATTATCGTTTATGTATTACTTGAAAAAACAACGTTTGGCTTCCAACTAAAAGCCGTTGGTTTTAACCGCAACGCTGCGCGCTACGCTGGAGTTAATGATAAACGCAATATCGTATATTCACTTTTAATCTCCGGCGCTTTAGCAGGACTAGCCGGGGCGGTTCTTTATTTAGCGCCCGCTAACGCGATTCGCCTTGAAACAACGTATCAAATTTCAAATTACGGTTTCCAAGGTATTGCCGTTGCTCTACTTGGGATGTCTAATCCAATTGGCACGATGGGTGCAGGTTTATTCTTTGGCTATATTGAAGCGGCTAACCAAGAATTACAAGCGTGGGACTTTAAACGCGAAATTATTGATATTATTTCTTCAAGTATTATTTATTTCTCGGCATTTACCTTATTCTTCCAACGCTATTCCCATAAGTTTATGATGTGGTTAGCAAAGGTATTTGGCCAAAAAGAAGTAGCGGTAGCAGAAGCCGTAACTGAAGAAGTAAAAGACGAAACATCCGCGAAGGGAGAAAAAGAAGATGGAACTAACATTTAAGGATAAACTAAAAAAGTATTTCACTCCGAAACGGATTATTAAATTAAGTGTCATTTTAGTCGTGTATATTTTACTTGCGATCTTTACAACGAACAATATGTATAGTCTTTTACGCTTAACCCTCTTTTCCGCCGTTCCTTTAGCGCTTGTGGCGATGGGCGGATTATATAGTGAAAGATCAGGGGTCGTTAATATTGCACTTGAAGGGATTATGATGTTTGGGGCTTTCATTGGTATTTTAGTGCTCCATAATCTCCAAGATAAAGGGATAGATGGCCAACATATATTATTTTTAGCAGTCTTAATTGGCGGAATTGCCGGGATGCTATTTTCAGCCTTACACGCTTTTGCGTCGATTACGATGAAATCAAACCAAACGATATCAGGTACGGCACTTAATATGTTAGCTTTAGCGCTTGCCTTTTTCGTTGGGCGTGCCCTTAGCGCAGCGGGAACTGAAGAAATAACATTTCGCGATTCCTATCGAATTAATGAAATTCCGCTTTTAAAACATATTCCGTTTATTGGCAATATTCTTTTTGATCGGATTTATTTAATTACTTTATTTGGGATTATTTTATTTATCGTCATGGCTATTATTGCCTATAAGACGAAGTTTGGTTTACGGATGCGGGCGTGTGGGGAAAACCCACAAGCCGCTGATGCAGCGGGAATTAACGTCAAAAGAGTGCGCTATACGGCTGTGCTTATTAGCGGGCTATTAGCCGGTATTGGTGGGGTCTTACTTATTATTCCGACGACCACAAGCTTTAAGGCTAATGTCTATGGCTTTGGCTTTTTAGCTTTAGCGGTGCTAATAAGTGGCCAGTGGAATCCGCTGCGCGTTTTAATTTTTGCATTTTTCTTTGGTTTACTGCGTTCACTATCAAATGGTATCGCCTTTATTGAAGCTGATGTGCAAAATATCCCGTTTCTTTATAACTTAATCCGTGCCCTCCCCAAAGACATCTTAGAAATGCTTCCTTATGTCGTAACGCTTGTGGTCCTAGGACTAACATCTGTTAAGTCACGTGCGCCGAAAGCTGCTGGTGAGCCTTACGATCAAGGTAAACGTTAATTCAGCAAATACTTTTAGATATTATCACGCTAAAACACTTGCAAAAAAGTGTTTAGTGGCTATAATATCTAAAGTGATGCGGTCATAGCTCAACTGGATAGAGTATCAGACTACGAATCTGAGGGTTGGGAGTTCGAGTCTTCCTGACCGCGCCATTAGAAAAGATAGCCCCATCGTATGGGGCTTTTTTATTTTAGTGACAGCATAATGACAGCATAAGCTCAGTTTAAAACAAAATAAATTTTAATCAATCCTTAATTATCAAAAATAAAAGGAAGTTATCATAAAAGACATAACATATTAGATTATCTCATATTTTTTATTAATAACGGGGAAATACCCCTTTTGCGTGTTATAATTTTAATTATGAAAATAACGTTTATGCTTTTTTATTATGAACCTGAAGATCCAACGATTAATTATCTTTATCGTCCACTTTGGGAACGGCTTATTAAAGAAGGACACGAAATAAATATTATTACTCCAAATCCAACGCGGGGCATTAGTGTTGAAGAACAACAAAAATATAAAAAGACGAGTGTTGAAGTAAAGGGGAAAATGACGATTCACCGGGTGAAAGCTTTTACTTTTAAACCGAAAGCCTTTTCGAAGTTTAACTTACTGCGTCGCTATATAAGTGTCTCACGTCTTTTAGCGAAAAGACTTAAAAAAGTTGAAAGCGATTTAGTGTTTGTTACAAGTAATCCCCCGCTTCTTTATAGTTATCTTGTAACGAAGTATTGTTATAAGAAAAAGATTCCCGTTATTTATAATGTTCAAGATATTTATCCTGATAATGTTTTAGCTCGTCATTCTTTTTTGTATAACTTTTTTAATCGCTACCAAATTAAAAGCTTAAAAAATGCGACGGAAATAATTACGATTAGTGAAACGATGCGCAAGACGTTATTACGAAAAGGAGACTTTAATCATAAACTAAGCGTTATTTATAACTTTGATATAAGTGAAGTTGCATCATTAAAAGCCACAAAAACACCTTATTTCTTTGATCCAACCCTATTTAATGTCGTGTACGCTGGTAATATTGGCTACGTCCAAGATGTTGATGTTATCTTAGCGGCCGCAAAACTTTTACTCCATGATCCGACCATTGCCTTTCATATCTTTGGCGAAGGCAGTCAAGCTGAGAGAATCGCAACCCGTATTCGGGAAGAAAATATTGTCAATACCACCTATTACCCGCCGCACACGGTGGAAGAAAGTGCCTTACTTTATAAATACGCAGATGTTAATTTAATATCAATCTTACCTGGTATTATTGAAACGGCCTTACCACTTAAAACCGCAAGTTGTCTCGCTGCTAAAAAACCAATTATTTTTATAGGCCTAGAAACTTTTTATCATAGTGAAGAATGGGTAAATGATATTCCTGCTCTTTATAGCGTTAACTACCGTAATTATCAAAAGGTTGCCGATATTATTACAAAGCTAGCCGAGAATAGAAAAGAAAAATTAACCAATTATCCAAACTTAAAGATTTTCAATAAAGAAAATAATATTCGTGAATATTTAAAGATAATGAATAAATATTTAAAGAAAAAGGCGTAAATATGCTTCTTTTCTTAGTAAATATAGTGATTATTTATGGGCTTTTAATGTGTTTTACATTACTTATTACTTTTTTGTTTCGTTTCCACTTGATTAATAATAGTGCCTTTGGTAAAATGTTGTGCACCGGGATGTAGCGTAGCTTGGTAGCGCGTCTGTTTTGGGAACAGAAGGTCGCAG
>CAYTKX010000043.1:0-6780 GCA_964438495.1 uncultured Staphylococcaceae bacterium | reverse complement strand
AAAAAGTATGACCATCACTTATTAACATTTTCAATGCATTATTTCTTTAGTGAAAACTTCATGTTGCCCTTAAGTCATGATGAAGTCGTCCACGGTAAAGGAACAATCATTAATAAGATGTTTGGTAACTATGACCAAAAATTTGCCTTAACCCGTAACTTATATACGTATCAATTTGCCCACCCCGGCAAAAAGCTTACGTTTATGGGCAACGAAATTGCAAGTTTTGATGAATGGGATGAAAGTAAAAGTCTCCCGTGGTCATTAAAATATTTTCCAAAGCATGATTCCGTCAGTCGCCTAGTGCGCGATTTAAACCTTATTTATCAAAGTGAGAAAGCAATGTATGTTGGCGAGTTTGATCCGAAAAACTTTACTTGGCTCATGGTTGATAACAAAGATCAAAGTGTCTTTGCGTTTATGCGGACTCATAAAAAAGAAAAACTTATCTTTGTCTTTAATATGACCGGTAATTATTATGAAGAATACGATATCGGCGTTAATGATGAAGGCGTATACACGGAAATCTTTAATAGTGATAAAGATGTCTATGGTGGATATAACCAATATAACGGCCTTCCTTTAAAGACTAAAGAAGGGCCAGGACCAGAATTAAGACCATATCGTCTTACTTTAAAGCTCGGTTCATTTGCCGCCCTAATCCTTAAAAAAACAAAATAACACATATAGAAAATTAGAAACGGAGGAGTCTATGTTTACAACTACAAAGAGTTTTATTCATGAATTTAAAAAGCGTCTGACCGAAAAATATGGTGTCGGTCTTGACGAAAGTCATATTACTGAGCGATATGATGTGCTTGGTTCAATGGTGCGTGATTACGCAAACATCAATTGGCGCAAAAGCCGGGACAATGTTAATAAACGCGAAAAGAAACAATTAATTTATTTCTCAATGGAATTTTTAATTGGTCGTTTATTAACTAACAACTTAATTAACCTTGGCATCTATGATGTCGTCAATAAAGGGTTAAAACAAATTGGAATAGACTTGCACCAATTAGAAGAACAAGAAAGTGATGCTGGACTTGGTAATGGTGGTCTTGGCCGTCTTGCGGCTTGTTTCCTTGATAGTATTGCAAGTTTAGGCTACGCCGGAAACGGACACTGTATTCGTTATGAATACGGGTTCTTCCGCCAAAAAATTGTCGACGGTAAACAAATTGAATTACCGGACCAATGGCTAGTTAACGGCAACGTATGGGAAGTTCGTAAACCAAAACACGCTGTCGATGTTAAGTTTTATGGCCACGCTGAAACATATCAAAAGCGGGACGGCACCTTTGGCATTCGCACTGTTAATCCAACGATTGTCAAAGCTGTTCCTTATGATATGGCCGTGGTCGGCTATCATAATGAAGTCGCTAATACCTTACGCCTATGGAGTGCGGAACCAAGTGACGAAAAATTACCGATGAACGAACCGTTTGATCAATATTTAACGACCTTACGGGAAATTAACCACGGTTTATATCCCGATGATTCCAGTGAAAAAGGAAAAATGCTTCGCTTGCGGCAACAATATTTCCTCGTTAGTGCGGGGCTTCAAAGTGCTATTCGCGGCCATTATCGCCATTATAAAACGCTTGAAAACTTCCATGAAAAGTATGTCTTCCAACTTAACGATACGCACCCAATCTTAGCGATCCCTGAACTTATGCGTATATTATTAGATGATTATGAATATAGTTGGGAAACTTCATGGGCCATTGTTCAAAAAACTTTCGCCTATACGAATCACACTGTCATGGTCGAAGCATTAGAGCGTTGGCCTATTCAATATGTCCAACATTTAGTGCCCCGTAACTACATGATTATTGAAGAAATTCACCGTCGTAGTCAACGTGACTTTATTAATCGCGGCATTAGTGAAGGTGACCGCATGGCGATGGCGATTATTCGTGACGGCATGATTCAAATGACAAACCTTGCTTTATACGCTGCTTTTGCGGTTAACGGGGTCGCTGCGTTACATACCCAAATCTTAAAAGCCCAAACCTTTAAAGAGTTTTACGCTCTTTATCCTGAAAAGTTCCAAAATAAAACAAACGGTATTACCCACCGGCGTTGGTTTGTCGCCAGTAACCCAGAACTTAGTAAATATTTAACGTCACTTATTGGTGATTCTTATATTACTAATCCTGATGACTTTGAAAAGCTTTTACCTTATGTTACCGATAAGAAAGTCCAACGGAAGTTCTTACAAATTAAAAAGCTTAAAAAGCAACAACTTGCCGCCTATATTAAAGAGGCAAACGGCATTGAAATTGATGTTGATTCGATCTTTGACGTGCAAATTAAAAGATTACACGCTTATAAACGGCAATTAATGAACGTTTTCCGCATTATGATCTTATACTTTGCAATGAAAAATGATCCAAAATTCCGTATTCACCCAACAACTTTTATCTTTGGGGCGAAAGCGGCGCCAAGCTATTACTTTGCAAAAAAAGTTATTGAACTTATTAATGGTGTCGCCGATGTCGTTAATAAAGATCCCGAAATTAGTAAATATATGAAAGTTATCTTTATTGAAAATTACGGTGTTAAAACAGCAGAAATTATTATTCCTGCCACCGACATTAGTGAACAAATTAGTACCGCAGGGAAAGAAGCAAGCGGCACTGGTAATATGAAGTTTATGATGAACGGTGCGTTAACGCTTGGGACACTTGACGGGGCTAACGTGGAAATTCACGAACGCGTTGGGGATGATCATTCGTTTATCTTTGGCTTAAAAGAACCAGAAGTTAAAAAAATTAAAGAAGAAAATAGTTACTCACCGTGGAACGTTTATCAAAATGATTACGAAATTCGTCGTGTCCTTGATAGCTTAATTGACGGTACTTGGAGTAACGGAAATCCCCATGCTTTTAAATCAATCTTTGATGAAGTGATGAATCGGGGAGATGAATATTTAATCTTAAAAGATTTACCAGCTTACGTGAAGCGGACTGATGAAATTATTAGTTATTACCGCAAGAAGAGTAAGTGGGCAGAAAGTGCGCTTTATAACATCGCAAAATCTGGTTTCTTTAGTAGTGATCGGACTATTCACCAATATATCGATGAAATTTGGCATATAGATAAAGTTAAAAATGGAAATTAATCTAGCCCCCTTATTAGTTAAACAACAAGAACTTGACGCCCGTATTAATAAAGAACACGGCGTCACCCACCAATCAACAAAGACGGAGCGCTTTCTGGCGCTCCTTGTTGAAGTTGGCGAACTTGCAAACGCCACCCGTGCCTTTAAATATTGGTCGCTTAAAAAAAGTGAAGAGCGCCCGATTCTTTTAGATGAATTCGCCGATGGGCTCCACTTTTTCCTCTCGCTTGCCCTCGTCTTTAATTTTGAAGTTAATGATGTTCTTTATGAAGAATTACCAAATGACAAAAAGACGATTATTCAAAGTTTTAAAAAAGTTTATCAAACGGTAGCATTCTTTATGGAAGACGAACAAGAAACAAGTTATTTTAAGGCATTAAAGACCTTTTTAAGTCTTGGTAGCGCTTTAGGGTTCACCGCTAAGGACATAATTGATGCGTATAACGCGAAACTCGTGGTAAACTATACGCGTCAAAATACAAAGTATTAAAATAGAAAGAAGGAAATTATGAATCAAAAACGTGTTGATTTATTAAAAAGACTAAGTGAAGTAAACGGCATTAGTGGTGCGGAACGCGATGTCGCTCGCTTAGTGAAAAAAGAATTAGAAGATGTTGTAGACCGCATTGAATTTGATAACTTAGGTTCGCTTATCGCTACACTAGACGGTGATAAAGGTGCGCCGAAGGTTTTACTTAGTGCTCATATGGACGAAGTTGGCTTCGTCGTTAAGCAAATTGAAAAAGGTGGCTTTCTCCGTGTCCACAATGTTGGCGGCTGGTGGGGCCACGTCGTCTTAGCCCATGAATGGATGATTACAACCCGTGACGGCAAAGAATATATCGGTGTTACCGGTGCTCAACCACCCCACGGTATGCCCGCGGAACAACGTAACCGCGTCCTTGAAATTAAAGACATTTATATTGATATGGGTGTTTCAAGCGAAGAAGATATTAAAAAACTTGGCATTAAAGTGGGAGACACAGTTACGCCACACCAAAACTTCCGCATTTTAAATGACGGAAAAACGCTCCTTGGTAAAGCGTGGGATGACCGGGCTAGTGTCGCCGTTGGGATTGAAGTTTTAAGACGGCTTAAAAAAGAAGGCCATCACGCAAGTGTTGCCCTTGCCGCTACGGTCCAAGAAGAAGTTGGTTTACGCGGAGCAAGAACGAGTACTCACCTTGTTAAACCAGATCTTGCGTTTGCCATTGACGTCACTATGAGTTATGACTTACCTGGCAGTCCCGCCATGGACACAAAACTTGGTAACGGTGTCGCCTTAAGTATTATGGACGGCAGTGTTATTGGTCACCGCGGTTTATTTGACCACGTGGAACAAGTTGCTAAAGACGCTGGTGTTAAATATACGTATGACTTATTAACTGCTGGCGGTACTGATAGTGGTGAAATTCATAAAACACTCGACGGCGTAGTTAATATGACTGTTAGCATTCCGTGCCGCTATTTCCATAGCCACGTTTCCTTAGTCCATTATGACGACATTGAAGCAACGATTGACTTATTAGTCGCTGTTATTAAAGGCGTTGATCATGATTTACTCGCCCGTCTTAAAAAGACAAAATACGAATAAACTTAATAAATAAAACTTAGCACTAGGTAATCGCCTAGTGCTTTTTATTTTATGAAATTGTTATAATAACAATATGTATACACACACCGTTCAAGTTGAAACAATAGATGGGGTAAATAGTTATACCCTTTATTTAAATTATAAACGCATTAAAAACGTTATTTTTCGGGTAAAAGAAGGTGAACCTAATGCCTTTTTAGTCTCTCTTCCTTTTGGCACGCGACTTTCCGAACTTGAACGCTTATTTTTAAAAAGCTATCCCCGGCTTTTAAAACTCGAAGCGAAACAAAAAAGGGTGCCTTTTAATGAATTTACTTATGTTTTTGGAAAGAAAGTTTTAGTGAAAGATTTAAAAAGCACTTTTAACTTAAAAGATGATATTACTGATTTAACTGCATTTTACAGGGCGTTTAAGCCGCACCTTCTAGCGTTTTTAAAAGCAGAAGTTGATTTTTATCGTGCGAAAATGAAAATAGGGGTCCCCTATATTGTGCGCCTTCGGAAAATGAAGACCCGTTGGGCAACGAATAGTCGACATACTTTAACGCTTACCTTTAATGATAAGTTAATTCATTTTCATCCGGATATTATAAAAGCCTTAGTTGTTCATGAATTAGGTCATCATTATATTCGCGGCCATGGTCCAGACTTTTATCATTATTTAGAAAGTATTTTTCCAAATTATAAATATTTTGACAAACTACTAAAGGAGCATCATTATGAAGGTCATCACTAGTCGGCAAAATCCTCGGATTAAAGCGTTAATTAATATTAAAAAAGGTCGTGACCCATTTCTTTTAATTGAAGGTCGTAACCTTATTAATATGGCGATTGAACTAAATCTTATTGTTGAACTTTTTGGTATCACTCCGTTTCCAAGTGACTTAACGACAACACTTATTAGTAAAGAAGTGGCCACGAAGCTAAGTGATAAAGAATCCACTGATGGCTTTTTTGCCCTTATTAAAAGACCAGAACTTAGTTTAGACCTTACAAAAGATCTCGTGTATTTAGATAATGTCAATGATCCTGGTAACTTAGGGACCATTATGCGCACGGCATTAGCTTTTAATTTTGGGGGAATTTTACTAAGTAGCGGCTCTGTTAATTTATATAACCCAAAAGTATTAAGTGGTGGCCAAGGAGCGCATTTTCTTTTACCAACGAAAGAAAGTAATCCTAAGCATCTTCAATCACTAAAAGAAGAAGGTTATCACATTGTGGTCACAACTTTAGAGACTGAAAATGATTTAAGAAGTTTGCCAAAAGGAAAAAGTATCATTGTTTTAGGCAATGAAGCGCGGGGTGTTAGTAAAGAAGTAAGTGCCCTTGCCACACATAAAGTAAAAATCCCTATTTCCAATATTGATTCTTTAAATGTTGCGATCGCGGGCGCTATATTAATGTATGAACGCTCTAAATCTAATTAAAAAGCGGTCGATTTACGGAATATAATATCTGATTTAATATAAACACTTTTTGTGATTTCATGTGGATTATTTATACGATCAATCAATAGTTTAATTGCCGTAACACCTAAATATTCTTTATCGACACTAAGGGTTGTTAAACTTGGAGTCGATAATTCAGCATCGACAATATTATCAAATCCGATCACACTGACATCTTGCGGAACTTTGATATTTAAACGCGCTAAACTTTTTAATAGGGAAATGGCAATAGCGTCATTAGCGCACACATATACATCCGCCTTTTCCTTATCCCGTAATATTCTTGTAAGCTCTGCGGGATTGCCATAGGGAAAAGAATCAGGTTCCGTAATGGAAAGGTTATGGTTATACGGCAATTTTGCAGTATAAAGTGCTTCACGCATGCCACGGAATCGTTCGTAAAACCCTAAACAATGATTAAAATCACCGACAAAGGCAAGTTTTTCTTTTTGACCTTCACGAATGAGTTTTGTACAAACACTAGCGACACTATTAATACTTTCCATCATTACAACATCATAATTGCCCTTAATATTGTCCGGACTTTTAATAAAATCGATAAAGACAGTGGGAATATCAAGACTTAAAAGGTGATTAATTAATTTTTC
>CAYTKX010000042.1:0-6881 GCA_964438495.1 uncultured Staphylococcaceae bacterium | reverse complement strand
AATATGGCGTTACGGGCACAAAACGCCCTTGTCTTAAAAGGCTATAATGTTCGTGTCGTCTCAATGCCATCACTTGAAGTCTTTAAACGGCAAGAAAAAGCGTATCAAGATGAAGTTTTATCCTTACCTAAAGATAAACGGATCGCGGTTGAAATCTTAACGAGTATGGGGTGGCACGAATGGGCAGACCATACGATGTGTCTAGACCGTTTTGGCTATAGCGCACCGCAAAAAGATATTTTAGATCACATTAAATATACGCACGACACTTTAGCCCGTATCGTTGAAGGCATTCTTGATCCTAAAAGTTTAAAGGGTGAAGAAAAGCTTTATTCCGGAACGGACACTAATCCTTTACCGCCAGTCATTCTTGGTTTAGACGTGGAAGACGAAGATGAAGTCTTAGAAATTCCTTTAGAATTAAGTGAAGAATTTAGTGAAGAAGTAACGCCTGAAGAAAGTGAAGAAAAAGTCGAAAAGAGACCAAAAAAAGCTAAAAAATAGTAATTAGTAATTATTTAGTAATAAATAGATGGGGTTTAGGCTCCATCTATTTTATTTTAGGATATTTATAAATCGTTAATTTATTGCTCTTTTCTTATTTTGTAGTGCTAATTATTGATATTTTTTATGATTAATAAACTTCACCTTTTTATTTACATAATAATTAGCCTCCTTATTGAATAAAGTTGCGCCATCCGTTATAATAATAACGAGGTAATTTATGGCAGAGTATGTATACATTCAAAATTACAACAAAAAAGGCACGATGGGAATTTCTTATCACGTCTTTGATCAAATCGCGGAAATAGCGACCAATGAAGTCGCGGGGGCTACTGTTAGCCGTCGCCGCAAACGCTATTCACTTTTTAAACCTGTGCGATGTACGATTCGTAATGGCATGGTCACCGTGAAAATCTCGGTAAAAGTAAGACCGCGCACGAATGTCCAGGATGTAGCCCGTGAAGTTCAAGAAAACGTTGCCACGCAACTTAATTTAATGACCGAACTCATCCCTTTCAACATCAGTGTCGAAGTTATCGATGTTGGCTAGGTCATGAAAAGAAGAAAAGAGAAAAATGTTAATCGTTCGCTAACCCGTACCCTAACATTTTTTTTATTGATTCCGCTTTTATTTAACTTAATTGGTAATTTTATTGGCATCAGTGGTCATTATACGTTTTATTATTATGGTTATAACGGGATTGCGATTATTTCGCGGATTCTTGAAAATGCAATCTTTAATATCGGGTGGCGCATCTTTACGTTAGGTATTATTTCGATTGTCGCAAGCTCTTTTATGTATTTTTTATATTTAAAAGCAAAAAAAGGAAGAATTTACGCCTTTATAATCGGTCTTATTATTTATGTCGCTGATTTTGGGCTTGTTTTTAGTCCTTATTACTTTGAAGGGCCGCTGGGCGTAAATGTGTCAAACTTTATTCACTTAACCATGCTTTTATTTTTTGTGCTGATCCTTTTACTAAAAGTGTTTTTAGCGCCAGGAAGAAGGGGATATTATGATTACGCGTAACCAAAGTCATGAAATTGCGGTTTCAGTTTTATACGCAATGCTTATTAAAATTAGAAACAACCAGCCAATTGAATTTAATACCATTTTAGAAGAAGTTAGTGAAGTAAAATACGATGAATTACCGCTTTTCTTAAAAGAAGCTTTATTTTATTCATTAAAGCATTATGAAGAAATTATTGAAAAGTTGTCAGTCCACGTTCATGATTGGAAGTTTGCGCGCCTTAACTTAGTAATGCAAGCAATTTTAATTTATAGTTACGCCCATTATTATTATATTGGTAACGTCTCGAAAGCAATTGTTATTAATATCGCGGTCAAACTTGGCAAACTTTATTTAGTCGATGACGAATATAAATTTATTAATGGTATTCTCGACGGAGTTTTAGTTTAATGCGTGAAGTCTTAACAATTAGTGCCCTAAATCGCTATGTTAAAAACTTAATCAGTGACGACCCTTTTTTAAATTATGTTGAAGTTAAAGGAGAAATCATTAATTTAAAGCGTTATGCGAATGCCGTTTATTTTACGCTTAAAGAAGGTGATTTAGCGCGCATTAGTGCAGTCACTTTTTCTTTAAACGCTTTTCCGTCAACGCTAAAAGACGGTGACGAAGTGCTCGTTAAAGGCCGGGTTAGTGTTTATGAAAAAAGTGGTGCTTATCAAATAGTGTGTCACGAAGTTAATTATTACGGCTTAGGGGCAAAACTTGTCGAACTAGCAAAACTTAAAGTAAAACTTGAAAAAATGGGGCTTTTTAAGGAAGAACATAAAAGACCGCTTCCGAAATTCCCGCAAGTTATTGGTATTATTACCCCAAAAGACAGTGCCGCGCAAAGTGATTTAATTACAAACATTAAGCGCCGCTATCCGCTAGTGACGTTAAAGATTATTAATGCGACATTTCAAGGTGATAACGCTCCCGCTTCCTTAATAGGTGCCTTTAACACCTTAAATAATGAAGCAATTGATGTTTTAATCATTGCCCGAGGGGGCGGAAGTAGTGACGACTTATGGGCCTTTAATGATGAAAACCTCATTTTAGCGCTTAGTAAAAAGAAAATGCCACTCATTAGTGCAATTGGCCACGAAATTGATACGACGCTTGTTGATTATATCGCTGATAAAAGAGCAAGTACCCCTACGGGAGCAGCTGAACTTGCGGTTCCTGATCAAAATGAACTGCGCCAAGATGCTTTAAACCTTGAAATAAGGCTTAATAACGCCTTTCTTAGTAAATACAATACTTTAGCGACCAATGTCACAAATTTGACGAATAGACCGGTCTTAACGAACTTTAACGCTATTATTACTAACTTAGAAACAATTTTACGAAGCGAAACGACAAAACTTGGAGCGTTTATGAGTAAAATGATTAATAAACATGAAGTAATCTTTGAAACCTTGAAAGAAAAGCAAACAAAGCTTATATTATTACGTCATGCTTATTATAGTGAGCAAAGTGCACGCCTAAATGCGACACTGAGTTCATTAAACCCCCGTAACATCCTAAAAAGAGGTTATGCCTTCATTAGTCGCGATGAAACAATTATCACGAGCGCTCAAACTTTAAAAGATCAAGATCATATTAAAATAGAATTTAATGATGGAGCGGTTGCCGCTACTATTAATAAAGGAGAAGACCATGAGTAAACCACAAACATTTGAAGAAAAATTAGCAAGACTAAATGTCATTGTCAGCGAACTAGAAAGCGGGAAGCTTAGTTTAGACGCTAGTTTAAAACTTTTCGAAGAAGGCAATACCTTAAGTAAAGAACTCGCCGAAGAATTAAATAACGCGAAGCTTAAAATTGATGAATTACAGGCAAAATAAGCTAAAACATCGCTTTTAGTATTTTATTAGTAATTTCTTAGTAGTTTTTTGTGTAATAAATGATGTTATAAAATAGTGTGTCATGCACTATTTTTAATTAGAGAGGATTTATTTATGGCGTTTTTACATTATTATGTAAACCAAATTAAGGTATAATAACTTATATGAGTAAAATAATCTTACATATTGATTTAAATGCGTTCTTCGCCGCTTGTGAAGTGCTTAAAAACCCGAGTTTAAAGGGCAAACCGCTCGTCGTGGGCGGGGCAGGAAGACGCGGCATTGTCAGCACGGCAAGCTATGAGGCACGTAAATACGGTATTCATTCTGCGATGCCAACTTATAAAGCGCTCCAATTATGTCCAGACTTAATTATCGTTGAAGGCGATTTTAGCCTTTATCGTCATTATTCTTCGCTCTTTTTCAATTTTATTAAAGAAAATTTCTCGCCCATTATGGAAGTTGCAAGTATTGATGAATGTTATGTTGATGCGACCCTTGTTTTAAAAGATGATCCAAGTCCCTTACAAAGGATTAAAGATTTACAAATGACGCTTTTAAAAGAATTAGGGCTTAGCTGTTCAATCGGGGTCGCGCCGACTAAGTTTCTTGCAAAAATGGCAAGTAACGCTAAAAAGCCGCTTGGTATGACAGTTTATCGCCGTCGTGACCTTAAAAATAACTTATGGTTACTCTCAATCGATGAAATGTATGGGATTGGGAAAAAGACCGCACCCCGCTTAAAAGCACTTGGTATTAAAACCATCGGCGACTTAGCCCACAATACGAGTGAAGACGTTAAAAACTTACTCGGGAAAAGCTATTATACATTTTATGATTGGGCGAATGGTTACGGCAGTGACACCGTTTTAGTGGAAGAAGACGATCCGAAAAGCATTGGTAATTCACAAACATTTTTGTTTGATACTGATGATTATGATGAAATTACGGCCCTTTTTAAAGAATTATCCGCGAGCGTTGCCAAAAGAGCGGAACGCGAGAATAAAGTCGGACTTACGATTCAAATTGTCATTCGTTATTATAACTTTGAAACCGTAAATCGCAGTGTAACCTTAACAAAACCTACTAATGCACAACTAACGATCTTTTATGAAGCAATGAAACTTTTTGACCGCAATTATCGCGATGAACCGATCCGGCTTTTAGGTGTTACTTTACAAAATTTAAGTGATGAAGGTAGTTTAGTCGAACAATTATCGCTTTTTGATGACTTTACGACGAAATCAAAGACCGAAGTAATTGTTGATTTACTTAATGAAGAATATGAAAAACCAACATTTAAGAAACTTAGTGATATAAAAAGGGATGAATAATGCATATTGATGAGGCTATTAGAAGTTATGCAAGTTTTCTATTCATTGAGAAAAACTTAGCGAAAGCAACAATTGATGCTTATCTTGATGATATTAACCTTTTTCATCAAGCATTTAATATTCAAGATACGAATGATATCTTACCGTATGCGATTAATGATTTTATTAATTTAGAAAGTCAAAAAGGCTTAAGTAGTGCCACTATTATAAGAAGATTATCAAGTATTTATAATTATTTAATCTTTTTAAAAGATGAAGGCATTTATAAGCATGAAATAAAGAAGATAAATAGACCCCGTGTTAATAAATCATTACCCACTTATTATACGAGTGAAGAAATTGAACGTTTATTAGAAGCGCCAGACGAAAAAAGTCACCGCGGAATGCGTGATAAGGCGATGCTTGAAGTAATGTATGCTAGTGGGCTTCGCGTTAGCGAATTATTAAACTTAAAGCGTGAAGAAGTTAATTTTAATCGTGGAATCATTAAAATTCGCGGTAAGGGTGGTAAAGAAAGAATTGTTCCGCTCGGGGAATACGCACTTTTTATCCTCGCTGATTACATCAATGACGTGCGTCACCATTATGAGAAAAATGATAAACGAACAATCTTTCTTAGTCAAAATGGCACCCCTTTAACCCGTCAATATTTCTTTAAAATGATTAAAGAATATGCGCTTATCGCCGGCATTGAAAAGAAAATATCTCCCCACAGCTTACGACACGCTTTTGCAACCCATCTTTTAGAAAAAGGTGCGGCTTTACGCGCAGTGCAAGCGATGCTTGGCCACACGAACATCGCCACAACCCAAATCTATACCCACGTATCGACAAAACGCATTATAAGTGCTTATGATACGATTATGAAGAAAAAATAAGCGGTTTATTGGTGATGTTTTTAAAGTTTAAAGATAATGACTATAAAATGAGCTACCTTGCGGTAATTTGTTATAATAAATATAAGAAAGAAAGGACAATTTATGGAACATAAAAAATTTAAACGCGTCTTTTTAATCGTCATGGACAGTGTTGGCATCGGTTATATGGAAGACGCCCATCTTTTTGGCGATAAAGGAAGTCATACCTTACGCCACGCTGCGGAAAGTAAAAAAGAAGGATTAGTCATCCCCGTATTAGAAAAATACGGCTTAGGCACTTTAAGTGATATCCCGGGGGTTAAAAAAGTTGATCATCACCCCGAATCTTATGTTTTTAAGCTAAATGAAGCAAGTAATGGTAAAGATACGATGACCGGACACTGGGAAATGGTCGGTATTCATACGAAAAAACCGTTTAAAACCTTTACTGACACTGGTTTCCCTAAAGCCTTAATCGATGAATTAAGTGAAAAGACTGGTTATAAGATTATTGGTAACTATTCCGCAAGTGGCACGGAAATATTAAAAGAATTAGGGGAAGAACAAATGCGCGATAATAGCCTTATCGTCTATACTTCCGCCGATAGTGTCTTACAAATTGCCGCCCATGAAGAAGTAACAGGCTTAGATGAATTATATAGAGCTTGTGAAATAGCGCGCGAAATTTGTATGCGTCCTGAATACCTTTTAGGGCGGATTATTGCTCGTCCTTATATTGGTAAAGATAAAACATCATTTAAAAGGACCGCTAATCGTCATGATTACGCGCTTTCTCCTAATGAACCAACGGCGCTTAACATTTTAAACGATAACGGGTTAACCGTCAGTGCAATCGGCAAAATTAGTGATATCTTTAATGGTTATGGCATTACTCGGACCCAAAAAACCGTCAGTAATGAAGATGGAATGGATAAAACGATTGCTCAAGCTAAAGAAAATGCCTTTAATGGCTTAATATTCACCAATTTAGTCGAATTTGATAGTGAATATGGTCATCGGCGTGATCCTTTAGGCTACGCTTTAGCGATTGAACGCTTTGATAAAAGACTTGGCGAATTACTTGAAGTAGTTACTGAAGACGATTTAGTGTTAGTAACCGCCGACCACGGTAATGACCCCACGTGGCATGGCACTGACCATACACGGGAAAAAGTACCGATGATTGCGATTTCTAAAGCCTTTAAAAACGGCCGTAAACTAGGGGAAAGACAAAGTTTTGGCGATATTGGCGCGACGGTCTTACATAACTTTAATTTAAAACCAACCCCAACCTTAATTGGTGAAGTAATTAAAGAATTATTAGA